>JAEORV010000281.1 GCA_016840695.1 Promethearchaeota archaeon | reverse complement strand
TGCTGATTGTAGGCAGAGGTCCTTGGACATCCCAGTGATGTTCAAAATATACAACCAGTTTTGGGGCTGTTAGCTCAGTCGGTAGAGCAGTGGATTTTTAATCCATTGGTCATAGGTTCGAATCCTATACAGCCCACCATATTCAAAGCCCTGTTTCTGCAGGGCTTTTTTATTTCTAGCTTTTTTCTCCTTGTTCTTTGAACTGTAAAAGGTACCTCTGAAGGTACTGGGAGAAATGGAAAAATGTAAAAAAAATAATTCATTTCATTATTTAAACGTTATATCGTTGTCCTCCGAGAGGGGGTTAAGATTAATTTTCTTAGCAATGTCATTGATAATTAGTTTAGAACCTAATGGAGATACATGGTTGTCGCTTCCAAAAAAGATTTCTTTTCCTTTGGATGCAAAACATCTTCCTGAAAGTTCATCGCAGAATATATTTTCTGGATATACTCGTTCTACATGATCCCCTTTAATTCTATTAAATGCCTCATAGCTACTTTTAACTCTTTTCTTGAAGACGCTATAACTAGTGCTTAAGTCAGGCAACATATCTTCATTACTTATCACTGGTCTTTGGATAAACAATTTACGTTTAACATGAAAACCTTGCTCTGGAACTGGATATATAAGAACAAGTTTATGACCAGAGTCTATCCAACTGTTGAGTGTTTTTTCTAACATTCTCGAACGCCTTTTATAGTCAAGGGCAACTTTGTTTTCGTTTACAGGTTTATAATTGGCTTCTGTGTCACCTTCTTTGTTATCAAATCTGCTTTGTTCCATGAATTGTGGAATCCTTGCGCTATAAACAATTGTTGAGTTTGGGTACCGCTCTAGGAAATCTACAACTTGAGCAGCTCTTGTCCTACAATGTTCAGATCCATACTCTAAAATATGAGGGCAGCCAGCATTAGATATTTGAATGAAATTCAGTTCATTTTCCTTAGCTAGTAGTCGTAATTTTTCTGATAAACTACCAGCATGACTATCTCCAATAGAGATAATAAAATTACCCTTTGGGTTGTGTATAAATACACAACTGTCATGGACCTCGATAGGAGGTCGCCTGCCACCCCCACCTGAATGACACTTGAGCCCATCCTTCGAAACCCAAACTCTTTCGGATTTTTGAATTACTGACTTTAAGAAATTTAATCTTTCATCAAAACCTTCATTTGCTATCCAGTAATAAGAAAGTCCACCAACAAAACCAGTTAAAGAAATAATTATCACAAGGAGATGCTTGAGACTGATACGTTTCCTATTTCTAAAAGGTTTTTCAACGAGAAAATATGTAGCTATAGACAAAATAAATGTTGCAGCAATCCATATAATTTTGTCATCTATAGATGGATTGGAGTCTTTGATACGGCTAAATGCGAAAATTGGGTAATGCCAGAGATATAAAGAATAAGAAATTAGTCCAATACCTACAAATATCCTGCTCGAGAGTATTTTTGTAACGAGCTCTTTTTCATTCGCAAACCAAATAATGAGCATAGAACCAAGAACCGGTACTAAAGTAATATATCCGGGATGGTTTGATTCAAAATCAATAAAAACAATTGAATAAAGAATTAAAAACATGCCAATAACAGGCATGGTTTTATTAAGAAGGACATCATTGTCTTTTTGAGGGTGAAAATATAGGATGTTGGCAAGTAGGCTACCTGCCAAGAGTTCCCAGAAACGGCTTGGTAGCATATAAAATGAAAATGATAAGTCTTTGGCAGACATTAATTCAGAAAATTGTAGACTTAGTAAAAATCCAGCAGTTAGCAGTACTACAGTATGAATTTTCCACCAATGATAAATTGCAAGAAGTATTAGTGGAAAGATAATGTAATATTGCTCTTCAACTGCAAGAGACCAAGTATGTAGGAAGGGGGTAATTAGGGCAGATTCCGCCCCATACTCTTGAAGTGTTGTATCCCAATAAATGTTTGAACTAAAAAGCAGTGAAGCTATTATTGATTTTGAGAAATCAATGAGTTGCTCTGGAAGTAAATATTCCCAAGCAAAAGGAAGAGAAGCCAACATTACTGTCAATAAAGCCGGCAATATTCTACGAGCTCGACGCTCATAAAAATCCAGAATTGAGATTCGCCGAGTCTTCTCATATTCCTTCATAATTATTGAAGTAATAAGAAAACCAGAAATAACAAAGAAAACATCTACACCAAAAAAGCCCCCCTTTAATAAGATAGAGGAACCAAAAGCGAACTCAGCGTGGTAGATAATAACTGAAAGAACTGCAATAGTTCTTAAGCCATCAATTTCTGGTCGATACCTTAGATTCATAACTACCATAGTTCCTGCGTAAAATTTATATTTTAATATATAACTGCTCTCTGGAAACTAACATCTACCCCGCAAATATTTAAAACCTCCTTTGTTGTGGATTGCTGTCTGTAGATTTTGTTCCTTGCGACTGCTGTTAAGCACAAAGAACTAATCGCTACCCTAGAATTATATGCTGATGAATGTCAGCAATTGGTCTTTGGTGCCTATTTCATTATTTCCTAACAGTTCAGGCCTAAATCGGTGAAAGCGGTTAAATGAGCAATTTAACCCATCAGGCAGTAGCTACCTGCAGCAACAAGCAGACGCAGGGATTTTGAGAAGCTCCCAGAAAAAGAACGTTCGATCTAAGCATTAGATCATTTTCGCTCGAGCTCCGAATAAATAACAAGACTCGATGGATGATGTTTGAATATTCGCTGTAGGATATAAAAGGGATACATCATGACTTCGTTCAATATGAGTTTAGACCACCTTGGGAAAACATTCTTGAATCGAACATGTCGATTTCCCGACAGCTCTGTGCGTTTCTGCTTGCTCAGAGCGAGCTTTTGACTGTCGTCCTTTTTGATCAAAGCGTTGGACAGAGGTAACAACCAATTTGATATTGGATAACACAGGCCGCACATGTCGTGCACTACCAGGTCGTGTTTTTCGCATATATCATCAAAGCACTTGAATGAATAACGCTTGAAATGACCTACAGTTTCATCCTCTATTCCCCAATGTTTTTGTGAGCCGGGCACGATTGAAATAATAATTCCGTCTTGGCCTATCATATTTTTAAATTTGTCAAAATACGTATCAACATCATCGGGTGACAGATGCGCGATAACCATGGAGGAAATAACAACGTCGTAAGGTTTTTCCCCGAAGTCATGTGTAAGAAAACTTTCATTTACCACGTCGTATTTGCCGTCTTTAATATAATCTTCATTCAACTTTTTATTTTTCATGCACGACGAGGCTTCTAAATCCGATCCAATGCCTTCCATTCCAAGTCCGAGTAAGATGCGAGAAACCGCTCCTTTGCCAGCACCATTATCGCAAAACCGCAAGGTACGTCCGCCTTTTTCCTGGATCCTTTTCTGGAGGCGGCGCCTTAAATACATCTGTTGTAAAATATTACCAGGTGCAACTTCTTCCAACTCACCAGTATCATCATGCATTCTAACTATCTCCGAAATATATTTTTAGCGTAGCTTTAATCATGAGAAGTATAAATACTCTTTCTAAGCTGGGTCAAAACAAAGAATTCTATAGTCCCCCTCTTGTTTCTAACTCTAAGCCATAGGTTTCTCGTTTTTTTAATTCAAACTCCCGAAAGGACAAAAGTAATAGAAACTCACTACTGCTAATATCCAAAGGCTAGCCAGCCATTTTCAATTATAAAAAGATCGTTGAGATCAGCTTTGGTAGTACAGCAGACAATCGTTCAAATCTGTTTACTTGCACTATTAAGCAGTCGCGGATAATCACATTTCAAGGACCGATTTTTAGACTTCGACACTGGAATAGTGCTGAATGTTGTCTTTCTAGATGGGGAAATAAGGTACTTTTTGAGTCACCTAAACGGTGCTGAAAACTTGTTTTCATCTATATCAGTAATTGCCAATATATTGATTTGGAGGGGCTGGCTAAGTGGTGACCCTGGGATAATTTTTAATCCCGTGGTCATAGGTTCAAATCCTATACAGCCCACCATACAAAACAAAGGCTTAGCATTTTTCGGTGCTAGGCCTTTTTTATTG
>JAEORV010000280.1 GCA_016840695.1 Promethearchaeota archaeon | reverse complement strand
TCAATTCGTCGGACAGACAACATTATTTTAAAAAAGCAGCTATATGACTGTCTGAGGTGATAAAAAAATTCATAAGGCATGAGATACAAATATGCTGCTTCCCCAATATAAGTATATATCAACAAATGCAAGAGGTATTTTCAACGATGGCCTTGCCCACAGAATTGTACAAATTGAAAGTGGTGATTTAGGACTATACCCCATTTGTTGAACACCAAGAGAAGATTCATGAGTTAAAATGCAGTTTTTCAAACTCTATTGGTGATTTGTACCCAAGCGCTGAATGGAAGCGCTTGGGATTATAGAACATCTCAATATATTCAAACACTGCATTTCTTGCGATTTCTCTGCTTTCAAACGGGTGCTTCTTATCAACGAGTTCTGTCTTTAAAGATTTATTGAAAGCCTCGACAACGGCATTATCCAAAGGCGTTCCGCCACGACTCACTTCGTGCCCTTTGGGTATGGTCATAAAGGCGCCTTTTCTTTTAACCAGAGATTCATACCTAAGGAAACACTGATTTAATCAAGCAATTTCATATGATAAAATAAAAGAAAATGCAGTGAGGACAATTGAATGAAACAGCAGACCTTTTCGGATATCGAGTATTCCAACCGACGGAAAAGAACAAAGAGGGATGAGTTTTTGGAGATCATGAATGAAATTATTCCGTGGGATGAGTGGGTGGGGCTCATTAAACCTCACTATTTTGACGGTAAGCGCGGACGCCCGCCAATCGGAATAGAGAAAATGCTGAGAATGTATCTGCTGCAGATATGGTTTACGCTGTCTGATGAAGACGTTGAAGATGCAATCTATGACAGCTATGCCATGCGGCAATTCATGGGAACAGATTTTATGGAAGAACAGGTACCGGACGCGACTACCCTGCTGCATTTCCGCCGGCTGATTGAAGACAGCGGCCTTGGGAAAGGGTTTTTTGATGCCATCACCCGTTGTCTCACAGAATGCGGACACATGATGAAAGGCGGGACAATCGTGGATGCGACGCTTATCAGCGCACCGTCCTCAACCAAGAACGCAAGCGGCAAACGTGATCCGGAAATGAAACAGACGAAGAAGGGAAACCAATGGTATTTCGGAATGAAATGCCATACCGGAGTGGATGCGGGAACGGGCTACATACACAGCATCGAAGCGACAGCTGCGAATGTGCATGACATCGCTGAAGCATCAAAGCTTATCCGACCTGACGTTACAGTTGTCTATGGTGATGCCGGATATCTTGGGCTGAACAGCCGGACTGAAATTACGGAGGATGAACATAAATCACAAATTGACAACCGGATTGCGCAGCGGCCCGGAAAGCGGCGCTGTTTTGTAGCGGGACCCGCCTATGACTGGAATAACCGGATGGAATATCAAAAGGCATCAGTCCGGGCAAAAGCGGAGCATGTATACCATATCATCAAGAATACGTTCGGAATCAAAAAGGTCAGCTATCGGGGAATCGATAAAACCTGAACCGGCTGTATATACTGGGTGCCAGCGCAAACCTGCAGATGTGTGCCAGAAGCGGCGGTTGGCGAGAACAACCTATGTAATTCAGTGGATAAGTGCGCCTTTTTTCGGCAATTTTGCTGAAATGGGCAAGAAATTGTAAAAAATACAGCTGATAATGACGGCTTGCGTTTAAATCACACTCATTGATGTCACGAAAGCATTGTTAATCAGTGTTTCCCTAATACTCATAAACTCGACTAAGGAAAAGGGATTACTCCCTTTCCCTCGTCTAAGAACCGTACGTGAGAGTTTCCCGCTCATGCGGCTCAAGCTCTTCACCTCTTAAGGCGGCAGCTAGTGAATGAGGTTTCCTTTTTTTACTAAAATAGTCTTTATCAAGAAAAGTATTTTTCGAAATTTGCAAATTTAGATGTCTGACTATATGAATTCGTCTAAGATTAATTAGCGTATGGTCATCGGTCATAAAAACCCACGGTTTACCGTTATTTTCATGCCAATAGCGGTTTAGACGCCACCATTTGTTCTTGTTAGGATGGCGATGTTTAGCCCATCTTTGTAATAAAAGATACAGCGTATTGTTCACGTAGGAGAAGGCATGACATGCTACAACATGTTTGTGATAGTTTGCCCACCCTCTTATGACTTGGTTCAGTCTGCGAACAATGTCTGATTGTCAACGGCGCGAGTAAAATGTAAGAAAGGGGGTGCGGATGAAATATGTAGTTAATTGGCGAAGTAAATAACTTATATCTGATATAGTAAACCTCAATAAAATTTATGGAGGTTTTTATTTTGAGAAAAAAGTATTCAAAAGCAATGAAAGATGAATTAGTCAGTCGGCACTACCAGGGGGTTAAAGTAAAGAAGTTGAGTGAAGAATATGGTGTTTCAAAAACTGAGATTGGGGGAGGGTAATTTGGATTCCTGGAAAAAGTGCTTAAAATACCTTTACCCGTTCAGTTTTATAAAAACCACTCAGATAGCAGATATTGACAGTGGGTTATATAGCGTTTAGCGTGAATGATTAATAGTCCAACTATTATTCCTTAACACAGGGTTAATGTGTTGAATTGGACAAAGGGGTTCAGAAGTCTCAAATTTGGAGTTTTGCGAACCAAAATTTGAACGCTTGCTGAAGAATGACTTGTACTAAAAAATGTCAATGGTTAAAAAAGGCCGAAAGAGTGAGCTTTTTGATGAAAAAGAGTACCTGGATTTGAACAGTCTAAATAAAATGTTCAGATTTGGGGACTCTATTTAAAAACAGATGAAAAAGGGAAGAGCCAAAACATGTCAAATCTGGTTTCCCCCAGAATATTCGGAAGCTCTCCCCTGTTTTCACAATATTAATAATGCATACAAACGCAATAAAACTAATATCATATTTTACAGTGATTTTGTTGAATATTGCACAGGATGGCATTTTTCTTACTTAAAAGATAGATTTTTTATTTTTTTTATATTGTTTTTACTTATAGGAATAAGCTGTGGCAATCCTTTAAGCTTAATTTGATAAGTGTTATTTTGGTGAATTATTTCTTGTATAAAATGCTTGTTTATTAAGAAACTTCTATGAGGCATAATAAAGCAATTATTGGAATCTAACTTGGCAATCTCTTTTAAGGTATTGCTGAGTTTAAATGAATTAAATTCCGTATAAACAAAAATAGTATGGCCACTAGCTTCAAAACAAATTATGTTATTTATATTTATAAAAGAAATTTTATTGTCATTTTTAACCTTGAGCGTTACATCATTATGCACAATTTTATCTTTATTTTTGATATTTATATACACCTGATCAATCATTTCTTCAATTTCTTTTGGCATAAAGGGTTTCACAATGAAACCAACACCTATTCTTTTTGCTTCATTGATGTATTCTGCTTTAGAGTGAACAGAAACGAATACGATTGCGACAGAATAAAGGGAAGCTAACAATTCAGCAGTATAAATTCCATTCATAGCTGAGGATAAATTAATATCCATAAAAATCAAATCAGGAGATTTCTCTTTTACGGATACTAGAGCTTGTTCGGCAGAAACACAAATTCCCAAGGACTGATGACCTAGATTTTCTATGATTTGCTCTAATAGTCTGCTGTTTATTGGATTATCTTCCACAATGAGAATACGAAGACTCTGATTTTGTCTGTATTCATTGAATTCGGACTCTAGCTGCAATATGTGTTTTTCGAGTTTAAAAATGTATAGCTTACATAGAGAAGCATCTTTTATCTTCGAAGCTTTTCCTATTTGGTCAGCCAAAATGCTAACATCAGGAATTCTTAAATTTGCAGAAGTACCTTGTAGTTTGTGGCATTGTCGAGAAATCGATTCAAAGTCTTTTTTTTCAAGTGAATACTCAAGAAGTTTTTTTGTTCCCGAAAACTCAAGGAAAAAAGTATTAAAAATTTTGATAGCCTGATGCAAATTTAATTCTAAATCGCGTACAAGAGTATTGATAGAATTTTTAAGACCACTCATAAATAAAATCTCATTTTTTATTTATTATATCAAAATTTAATGAAAATTTGAAGAAAAAAGAATTTTAAGTAGAAAAAACAATCATTCATGAAAAAAAGGT
>JAEORV010000279.1 GCA_016840695.1 Promethearchaeota archaeon | reverse complement strand
CCGTAAATTTTTAATACAGATTGAAATATAATTACTCCCAGAGCAACAATGGCAAACTTGACTTTAACATCCATTTTATTACTAGTTCATTCATTTTATGAGTGATATGATATAATTTTAACAAATTATAGTAAAAAATGTTTGGTAAATAAGTTATTTATTAATTCAAGCATCTCGGGGGATATCTATCTCTAAATTACTTATTGGGTAGGATGAACACGGATGGAAGAAGTTAAACTTATTATCTGCTGCTCGTCTTCCATCACACTTTGAACTAATGTAAACATCTCCAGAAATTAGAAGAGATCGACAGAACCCACATTCACCTGAACGACATTTAGAGGGTGGTGCTAAATTTGCTCTTTCCAAAGCCACGAGAACGGATTCCGTTGCAATGGCGGGAATTTCTTTAGAGATATTACCTATTTTAACCTTTATCTTGAAAGTTTTTCCAGCAACTTCTTGCGGAAATCCGGGATATTTTAGAATGTCTTTAATTTCACCATAAGCCTCCTTACGAATTCTCTTTAGAGGAACATCGAGTTTTTCTAACTCTTTATCTATGAAATCGTACATGACTTGTGGACCACAAATGAAGAAAGAATTATCATCCTTTTCTGCATATTTCTTAATGATATCAGTAGAAATTAATCCCTTTTCGCATCCTTTAAGTGTCACCTCTGCGCAGCTTAAAACAAACACGACTTTTATTTTATCTGGATATTTTTCCTCTATTTCCTTGAATTCGTTATAGTAAATGATGTCATGCTCGTCGCTACTTCCATATAATAAGACCATTTTTGCATCTAAAGTACCATTGATTATTGCCTTTGCCATTGAACGAAAGGGGGTTACTCCAGATCCTCCCCCTATTGCTACAATGGTACCTGCGTCTCGAATCGGCTCGTAATAAAAAAAACCTTCTGGTCCAGAGCTTTCGACTTTTGTACCAACCTTCCAATGTTCCCATACATGTCCTGTTAAAAAACCATGGGATTCCTTTCTAATCGTAATTTCATAAAACCCGTTTAAAGCGTCCGTAGGGGAAGAGGATATGGAATAAGGACGCGTTATTAGCACGCCATCAACGACTACTTTTAAGCTTAAGTATTGCCCTGCTCTGAAGTAAGCTAATTCTTTCGTATCTGAATCTGGATCGGGAATCAACTTAAAAGTTTTAGTTGTTTTTGTTTCGTCCCTTATCTCGCTAATAACCATGTGTTGTCTTTCTGGGTGTAACTTTCGAGCTAATTGATTAATGGGATCTGAGGTGATGGGTGCATTTGAGGCTTTCTCTATTCGTTTTTTTCTTGTAGGAACTAATTTCATGAAGCTATAAAGGTCTTTGTTATTTGATTTGACGGTGATATTCAATTTGTCTTCCTTTTCAGTCATTTGTTCACACCCACTCCTATTTTTACTTGTAATTTATTTAAAACAAACAGTGCTGCCAGTTCTCCGTCGTTTATGGCACTACTATACCCATGAGCTCTACGTCCGAATCCTCCTGCGAACTCTAATCCCTCAATATAATAATGATCATTCATCATCATCAATCGTGGAACAAGAGAGTCCCATGACTCCGGTTCGTATCCATATATAATGCCGTTATATGTACGTGAGTATCTCGCAAATGTTTGAGGTGTTGCAACTTCGAATTCTTCTATGTGATCCATTACTGAAATGCCCGTAGCTTTTTCAAAATCAACGATGAGCCCTTTAGCAATTTCATTTTTAACTTTCACATAGTCCTCCGGCTTCACATCCTTCCACGCTCCTGGTTGAAAGAGTGTGGTAATATATAAGATTGAAGTTCCTGGAGGAGACGCACTTGGATTGGCAACATTTAAACATACTGTAGCTTGACCTTTAGGAACACCAAGAGAATCCCATTGATGATATAAAGTTTCTGTATCCATCTCATCCATGATAAAATAACTATATTCATTGATACCCAACTCTTCAGCTGACTTTTCAAGCCCCAAATAGACTACAAACGCAGAGAGTCCGTGAATTCTCGAATTTACTTCCTTGTATGCGATTTCAGGGACTTCAGACTTTGGATAAATCAATTTATTATACACCAGCGTTTGTGAAGCGTTAGAGATGACTTGTTTTGTCTTAATTTTATCTCCATTTGAGGTTTCAACACCAAGAACTTTAGCATTTTCAACTAAAATCTTCTCAACTCGAGTATTATACAATATTTCACCACCCAACTCTCTAATTCGTTTATCGAGAGCTAAGGTGAACTCAGTTGAGCGGAGCTTTGGTATATATGCTCCTCTATCTATGTATGAACTCGCCATTGCAGCATATAATGTAAAATTCATCCTGTTCATTGGAAGCCCAATATAGCACCAATAGGCGTTTATGATATCTTGAGCTTTTTTCGGAATGTTTAAGGCATTTTCTACTTCTTGTGCAGAATATGCCGCAGTTTTAAGGAAATTAGAATGATTTTTTAATAATTCTTGTTGATCTGGTCTTCCTTGACTCTTGCCAATATATCTAAACGCAGCGTTTATATCATCAGCTAGCGAAAAAAAGTTCATGACAGATTCTTTACTCCCAGGCACTTGTTTTTCAACCTCGTTGATAAATGCCTCTCTTCCAAATGGCAAGATAGCGTCAATATCTTTCGTGATTACTCTGTAGGCTTCTGGTACTTCCAGAAACTCCGCATCAATGTTGAGACGCTTTTCAAATAATCGTCTAACTGACCCAGGATCATTAGCCGGACCATAGCCTTCAAGTTCATGTAGTGAAGTCTCAAATTCAAACCTCCCTCTCACGAAGCTTGATGCAAATCCGCCAGGTAAATTATGTTGTTCAATTAGCAATACCTTTACACCACTAAGGACTAAGCGTGCCGTTGCTGCCAAACCCCCGTTACCCGCTCCAATAACAACTACATCATAAGATTCTTCAATTCCCATAATAGATGAAACCATAATTTGTATTTTTAATAAGTATAGAATTGTTATAGTTCTCATTAATTATATGCTTTTTGTTGGCATCATTATTTTTTTGCAGGAGAGGCATAGCAATAATCGCAGTTATGCTTGCATCTAAATATACCTGTATATCCCCCAATATCCTTTGATTTATAGCATCCACAATGTTTTCTCTGGCCAGTGTCTTTAATTTTCCTGATTTCTATACCGATTGCTTTTTCTATTCTATACGCATCAATACAATGCGCTTGCTCAATTCCCTCTATCTGAAGTAAATCTGGCTGACAACATGCTTTCATCTTGATATCGTTTTCAATACAAGTGGCTTTTAATCTTTCTATAATCTCTTGTTTCTTCTGTAAAGAGATGTCAATTGGGATTTTTCCACGGGAAGTCATTCTCTTTTTTACCTTTGGATAAATTGTAGCGAAAGAAAATGTCATTTCTTTTAGACCAAGAGCTGATACATGTTCAATTATATGATTAAATTTGTCTAAATTGCTTTTTATTTTATCGGATCCTCTATTCTTGAAGAGTATAATTGGATCAAATCGAAAATTAATTGGAAACGTTCCAAACTCATTAATTAACCATTCTAGCTGATTAAATCTCTCTTCTAAAGATACTCTTAGGTTAGATTCAAGTTCAGAAGGTGAATTAATAGTAAATTGAAAAAAATGTCCTTTATATTGTTGAAAAATACTTTTATTTGAATTATATTTCTTTATCCAATCATCAAAATTTTTTGACCACCATACCCAGCATTTCACATCTTTAGGATTGAGCGACACTCTCGTGACCTGATTTTTATTAAAAGGATTTACCACATCAACATGTCCATTGTTGATTTTTTCAACAATCCAATCCATCAAAAAAGCTGGAATATCTGTTCTTCGCGAACAAGAGATTATTGGAAATATTGAAGGTTTCGTTAAAATTTTATTATTATTCACGGGTTCTTCCTTGATATTTAATTAACTATCAAATAGTGTAATCATGAATTTACTTCCTTCGTTTCTTCCATTAGAATTGATTATGATTTCACCATTATGAAGTTTTACGATTTCATTTGCGATGTATAATCCTAAACCAGAACCTTCAATATCGATATCCATTCCCT
>JAEORV010000278.1 GCA_016840695.1 Promethearchaeota archaeon | reverse complement strand
ATCTATTCAGAGCGCCTTCCAAACCCTGGAGAAACAGTAACAGGAGGTATTTTCAAGCAATTTCTGGGAGGAAAAGGAGCAAATCAAGCAGTAGCTTCTGTCAGATCGGGTGCCAATACAACTTTTATAGCAAAAATCGGAAAAGATGGGTTTGGAAACCAGATGATTGCCCGCTTTTCAGATGAAGGTATTGATACAACTCATATTATTAGGGACTCTCAAGAAGCGAGCGGGGTAGCATTTATTTTAATTGATGAAAACGGTGAGAACATGATCAGCGTGGCACCAGGAGCAAATGCACGATTATCAAAGATGGATCTTGAAAAGGTATCGGATGTTATCAAGAACGCAGGCGTGATAGTAGTGCAGATGGAAATCCCAATAGAGACCATTGAAGCAATTTATAATATCGCATCTCAAGGGAATGCAATCAAGATACTCAATCCCGCTCCATTAAAACCCTTTCCCACCAACATGCTAAAAAACATCGATATTATCATACCAAACGAAGGGGAATTATATCGGTTGCATTCTTTATTAAATCTTAAGGAAATAACTGGCGAAGGACGGGAAAAAATCATTAATGCATCAAGAAACATTGCAGCACTAGGCTTAAAAACGATTATTACGACACTTGGGAGCAAGGGTTGCTTGATATACGAGAAAGAACACGATCAAGCCTTAAATGTTCCAGCATTTAAAGTTAAAGCGGTAGACACAGTAGGAGCAGGAGATTGTTTTAACGGAGTTTTAGCGAGCAAATTATTTCAAGGTGAAACATTAATTAACGCAGTAAAATACGCGACTGCTGCGGCGTCAATTGCAGTAACCAGAAAAGGTGCCCAAGAATCAATGCCTTATGAGGAGGAAATAGAAGTAAGATATAAAGAATTACCCATATAGAAATAGAAATAAAAACAAAAATCGAGGACTGGAAGTGTATACGGAAACCCTACCTGCTGAAAGAAGTACTCCCTTGAGAAAAAACGGTGTTAAAGAGCTAAAAATTACTTTATCTCAAGAAGCTTTAGAAAAAATCTTTCTCATAAACGGATCGACTTTTATTACTGGAAATCTATCCACATCAGATTTAATCGTGAAATCAAATAATTACTATATGATAATCAACAATGATACTGCGGGAATTAAAATTATATACAATAAAGACATTTCTAAACACGGAATCGTTTACGATCCGTACAAATACGAGGACTCAGATAAAGTAAACTATACCATTGAGGATATGAAAAAATTATTTGAGGTACCTGAAGGTTATGTTGATACGCTCCCTAAATGGTATTCTTTCAAATTCACTTATCCCGAATATAATCTCATATTTGTGCGCCCTGAATTAGGGATCTCGATTCAAACGCACGATTTGAGGAACGAATACTGGGAAATCCTAGATGGTAAGCCTATTATAATCAACGGAAATGATGTTGATTATTTTGTTAAAAGTGGTTCCAGATTTAAAATACCAAAAAAAACGTATCATTCCGTCATTAACCCAAATCTAGATAAATTCGTGATTCTCAAAGAGCGATGGGATGGAAATTTTGACGAGGAAGATATAACGCGAGTATATAATCCGAATCATTACAAATAAGTCTAATTCTTATAGCCAAGAAATGAGGAAACAAGTGCGATAAAAATTGGAAATTTTCCAATTGAACATTTTAGATATTTAAACTTTATGATTTTTGGTTGTTTTTGAGGGTTGCATTCAAAAAATTAAAATTCTATACGCGATTATATCTACTATTACGTAATGAATAATTTAAGAAAAATTTTCTCTAATTATACAAATTGAACATACTAACTGGAATTATCATGGCTCCGAATGAAGATCCTAATAAAGAAGAACAAGAAAAATTCGACGAAGAAGAATCTATTGAAGAAAAAACCGAGGATAAGAAAATAGAGGAACCTTCAAGAGAATTATCAGAGGAATCATCTGAGGATTCCGACGATGAGTTGGATACCGAGAAGGAATTAGATAGATTGAGGTTTAAATATCGGGGATACACTTTAGAAGAATTAAAGAAAATGAACGCTGACGAATTCATCCGGATCTTACCTGCGAGAGCAAGACGCTCATTAAAAAGAGGATTACCACCTCGGCAAAAAAAGCTCTTAGGACGGTTAAGACGTGCTTATAGGGCAAAGAAGCGGGGAAAGGATTTAATCACGAGAACTCACGTGAGAGATATGATTATTTTCCCCGAAATGGTTGGATTATCAATAGGTGTGTACAACGGAAAGGAATACATCACCATTGATATTAAACCTGAGATGATCGGACATTACCTTGGAGAATTTTCGTTAACTCGTAGGAACGTACAGCACGGGAGCCCAGGAATTGGAGCCACCAGAAGTTCGAAGTATGTACCATTAAAATAATACTAATAATAATAAAAATGATGAATAATGCCTAACTGGGGATATAGTTTCGTAGAACAAAAATACGATGCAGATAGAATTGCAAAAGCGTCCGGTCGAGATTTAAGAATAAAACCGAAGCACGCAAGGGAGATTTGCGCTACAATTAAAGGGATGAAAGTTGAACAAGCAAAGAAATTCTTAGAAAAAGTCATCCGGTTGGAGCAATCCGTTCCATTTAGGCGTCACAAGAAAAAACAGGCTCACAGGAACGATTTAAAAGAATTTAAATGGTATGCGGGAAGATATCCCCAAAAAGCAGCAGCAAGGATCTACGAGATCCTCTCTGCAGGTGAATCAAACGCAGAGTTTAAAGGATTGGACGTAGATTTATGTAGAATCATTCATGCTGCCACGCATCGCGGGAGAATAATCAAGAGATACATCCAGCGGGCTCATGGGCGTTCTACTGCGAAATATAAGCACCTTTCACACGTGGAAATCGTTCTTTATGAACTACCTAGTTAAAATATGATTATAAAACAAGAGATTGATGATAAATATGCCCCTAGCAAAACATTTCATAGAACAAGGGATTAAATTAATGCAAATAACAGAATACCTGCGATCAGAATTAGTACGCTCTGGTTTTGCAGGTATCGAATTACAAAAAACTCCCCTCGGCACGCGAATAACCTTACGCACGAGTCGTCCTGGGCTCGTCATCGGGAAAGGTGGAAAACGCATTCAAGAAATTACTGATGTATTACAAGATGTATATGGCCTTGAAATGCCACAAGTAGAAGTAGAAGAAGTCAAGGAACCTGATTTAGATGCCCAAATAATGGCCGAAAGATTAGCCTACAGTCTTGATCGTGGTAGGCATTTCAGAAGAGCAGGATATTACATACTTAGAAAAGTCATGGACGCAGGAGCACGCGGAGTGGAAATAATCATTTCCGGGAAGGTAACTTCACAACGTGCACGAACTCAAATATTTAGGGCAGGTACTATGTCTAAGAGCGGACAACCAGCACAAGAAGCTGTAGATAAAGGTGTTGCTCAATGCATCCAAAAATCTGGAACCTTGGGCGTTATCGTGAAAATTATGAGAGCTGATTATAAGCAAGGGGACGGAGTTAAGATTAATCACGAGAATTTATCAAAAGCACAGGTAAAAGTAAAATCTGAATTAACCAAAACGCAAGCTGAAAAAGCTCTTGAAGCTGAAATAGAAAGCGGTCCATTGAGTGTTAAAGAAGAAGAATTAATCGATGAAGTTGACGAAGACGACATCTCTGAAATTTCTGATATATCATTAGAGCCTGAAAAAGAAGAAGAAAGTAAGGAAGAAGATGAAGAGAGTTCCGAGGAATGAGAAACAGGGGGCGTGATGAATTATGGTAAAGATGATAACTGCGAAAGAGGTAAGAGCAATGGACGATCGTGAAAAAGAACGCACGCTCGCAACCTTAAGAGAAGAATTAATGATGTTATACAGCATGCAAACTGGAGGAGGGCTTTCTGATAATCCAGCAAAAGCAAAAGCTTTAAAAAAGCAAATAGCTCGAATATTAACAGTAATAAATGAGGAAAAATGACCGTTAATCCAAAATATCTAATATATCACGATTTAATTGGTTTAAAGGCTTCAGTAAGACCTAAAACGAAGTCAAATAAAGACATATTTTCAGATATAGGA
>JAEORV010000277.1 GCA_016840695.1 Promethearchaeota archaeon | reverse complement strand
AACGTGAAATATAATGAGTAAGAAGTTATTGAAATTAACTATTCCGAAAGGAAGTCTTCAAGAAGATGTGGGAGATTTCTTCAAACGAGCAGGACTTAAATTGAGTTTTTCGTCAAGTCGAGATTATCGTCCAACTCTAAGCGATCCGGAGATTTATGTTAAATTATTAAGACCTCAAGAAATTCCTAATTATTTAATGGGTGAGGATGAGTTTGATTTAGGAATTTCTGGTATAGATTGGGTAAAAGAGACAAATGCCGATGTAGAAGTGGTGTTAGACCTAGAAATAGGTGGAGTGAGAATAGTTTATTGTGTTCCAGATACATGGGACGAAATTAATTCCCTAGACGATACACTTATTAAATTCTCGAAAGAAAATAAAGTTTTGAGATTTTCTACAGAATATTTAACTCTTTCATTAAAATATATTAAAGAAAATGAAACCTATAAAAAATTATATGGAGATAAAACTCCTTTAGTTATCACACCATGGAAAACATGGGGAGATAATGATAAAATTAAGATTTTTTTGTCTTTTGGAGCAACTGAAGCTAAACCTCCAGAGGAAGTTGATGTTATTATTGATAACACTCAAACCGGTTCAACGATTAGAGCTAATAATTTAAAGATAGTTGATGTGATTGATACTTCTAATGCTGTATTAATTGCCAACAAAAATTCATTAAACGACGAATGGAAACGAGAAAAAATTAAAGATCTAAAAGTATTATTGATGGGGGTTATTGAAGCTTCTAAGAAATTACACATTTTCATGAATGTAAGAGAAGAAAACTTAAAAAAAATATTGGATCAGTTACCTGCTTTGAAACGCCCAACAATATCAAAATTAGCTGGGGACGATTCAAATGGTTGGTGCGCAATAAATACCATAATTAAAAAAGAAGATTTTTTAAGTTTAATTCCACTGTTAAGAAAATTCGCCCAAGGATTAGTCGTACACGAACCTCGTCAAATTTTACCTTTAGAAAAAATCAAATAATAAAGCGTGGGAGTTTATGGATTCTATAAAAGTTATTAATTCAGAGGAAATATCAGAGGATGCTATTTTTCAATTCATTCCTCGAACACAAACTGAATTAGATTCAATTAGAGAATCCGTAAATGATATAATTAACAATGTAAAGGTTAATGGGGATAAAGCCCTTATAGATTATGCTAAAAAGTTTGATAATGTAGAACTAGAAGAATCAGATTTGCGGGTTGTTGAAGAAGAAATCAACAAAGCTTACGATAAAATCGACGGTAGCTTGCTTGAAGCGTTGAGATATGCAAAAAAGAACTTAATTACATATCATCAAGCTCAAAAAAAGGAAGAGTGGTCAATAGAAATCGAAAAAGGCGTTGCAGCAGGGCAAGTATATCGTCCCTTAGATTCAGTGGGTATTTATGTTCCGGGAGGAAAAGCGATATATCCAAGCACAGTATTGATGGCGGCAACACCTGCATTCGTTGCCGGAGTAAATAATATAATTATTTGCACACCACCTCAAAAAAACAAGAAGATCGCGCCTGAGATTCTTGTAGCAGCAAGGGAGTTTGAAATATCCCAGATATTTAAAGTAGGTGGAGCTCAAGCTATCGCAGCAATGACTTTTGGTACGAAAACTGTTCCTAAAGTACAAAAAATTGTTGGACCAGGGAATAAATGGGTCAACGTTGCGAAGCAATTATTGTCTACGCATGTAGCCATTGATACTCCTGCGGGACCTTCAGAAATCTTGATTATTGCCGATGAATCGGCCAACTATGAACATGTCATGGTTGATTTTCTCTCGCAAATAGAACACGATCCGGAAAACATTGGTATAATCGTTACAACTTCGAAAGAATTAGTAGAAAAAATCAGCAATAACATCGATTCATTCGTAAGTAAAGCGGAGAGGAAAGATATAATTAAATCTGCCTTGAAAAATAACTCCGTGGTAATAAAAGCAAAAAACATTGAGGACTGTATTAGAGTAAGCAACATTATAGCACCAGAGCATTTAGAAATTTTGACTAACAACCCAAGAGAAGTCATGAAGAATATCAAGAGCGCGGGAGCGATATTTTTAGGCCAATATTCGCCCGTACCGTTAGGTGACTATTCTGCGGGAACAAACCACATATTACCTACAGGAGGGAACGCAAAAAAATACTCTGGGTTAAATGTGTACGATTTCCTTAAGATAATTGATGTTTTAGAATGCGATAAAGATGGTTTAAAGACTTTAAGCGATTCAACTATGACAATAGCTCAATTTGAAGGATTATTTGGGCATAAAAAGTCTATTGAAGAAAGATTAAAAGACAAAAATTAAAAGATATTAAGTAGTAACTTAAGTAATACGACTACTAAGAAATTCTTATAAATTATTCAATTTCAAGCAAAAAAGATAATGGTAATAGAAATGGACATAAAGGATTTAATAAGAGAATCTCTAAAGAATTATACTGCGTATGAACCAGGAGAACAACCTACTACTGATGGTTGGATAAAGTTAAATACTAATGAGAATCCTAATCCTCCAATCCCAGAAATAATGGAAGATATTAAGGCTGCTATCAACGATAAACTTAAGAGATATCCCGATCCTACGGCTTTTGAAGTTCGGAAAATGATTCTCTCAGTTTTATTAAGAGACAAAGATACTTTAACAAATAGGAACACGGTTTTTGTTGGTAACGGGTGTGATGAGATCTTAGATATTATTTTTAAGGTTTTTGTTGATCCTGGTGATGAAGTCGTGTTTTTTTACCCTTCATACGGAATGTATAGAGTATTAGCCTCCTTATATGGAGCAAAAATTAATGAAATAAAGTTAAATGATGATTTCTCTTTACCGGATTCCGCTTATAACGCACAAGGAAAAGTGTTATTTATTAATTCTCCAAATAACCCTAACGGAAAATCGTTTGGGAATGCTGCAATCTTAAAAATATGTAGCAATTTTCCTGGAATTGTTGTGGTAGATGAAACGTACGCCGCTTTTTCAGATCAAACTAGTTTACCATTATTAAAAAAAGTAAAAAACCTAATTGTTGCCAGTACATTCTCCAAAAGCTTTTCTTTAGCGTCTTTAAGATTTGGATACGCGGTAGCTGATGCGAGCATAATAAAAGAAATGAATAATGTTAAATTACCTTATAATACAAATTATCTGGCCCAAGTTGCTGCACTTTCTTGTATTAAGCACAGGAATAAACTATATGAGCAGAATAAAAAGATCATTTTAGAACGCCAGAGATTAACCGACGAACTTAACACTTATAATGGAATAAAAGTATTACCCTCTGACGCAAATTTTATCTTGATTCAATTTGAAGATAAAACTAAGACTCTGAAATTTTTATGGGATTTAAAAGAGAAGAAGAAGGTTTTAGTTCGCCATTTCAGTAAACCCGGTCTTTACAAATTCTTAAGAATCTCAATTGGAACTGAAGAAGAAAATAACAAGTTTCTCGAAGCATTTAAGGATATTGCTGCGGAGTACTTATAACTTGAAAATCATAATATTTATAATTCAAAAATTCAATTTCTATATTAATAGTTTTAATTAGGCGAGTTGCTCTCATCATTCCGGGTTTGTTTTCATTAGATTCTATCGAGTGTAATTTTTGTGGATATAAAATTGTGAAACCTTTTCCAAAAGATCAAATTTGTCCTCGATGTAAGAAGTTTTTAGCTAATATGTTCGAAGTTGTTGACAAGGAAAGCAGACCAAAAACTCAACCCAAAGAATTTGAAACGAAAACGACTTCTATCTCTTCTAGATTACAAGGAAAAGTGAAAGTTAAGCATAAAACTCAAAGTGTGAGCTTAGAGGGCGATAAAATCGAATTACATAAAGGTGAGTATATAAAACTTCTTGGAATCACGTCAATTAATAGAACTCCTCTATTCTATAGCAACCTTAAATACGTTTACTTGCTAGAACTAACAAATAACTTGGATTTTATAGCTACCAGCATTTTGGGAGGAGAACTTGACAAGATGCTTTTGATTTCAGAAGAAAACAACGAGCAGGGAAAATGCCAGTTTCTCGTAAAGAACAGTCTAATTTATATCGTTTATGGCGTAT
>JAEORV010000276.1 GCA_016840695.1 Promethearchaeota archaeon | reverse complement strand
TTTCAAACGAAAGAAGAAGGGTGGGAAATTAAAAAAGAAGGGAGCATGAATACTAAGAGTTTTCTTGTGGGCATAGCCATAGCAACAATAGGTCTTATTATATTTGTTTTATTGCCACAAATCTTTACAACTGGAAATATGACGTTGATTTCTACACTTTTTATTGGATTATTAGCAGCAATCTTAATTGGATTGGTATTTGCATCAGTAGGAATTGTTCCATTACTTCAAAGAATCTTCTTAGGAATAATATCCCCAGGTATAAGAAAGTACAGCTCGATAATTAAGATTTCATTTAAAAGATATGGAAGGCGAAATACTAGCACTGTAGTAATGTTTGCAATATCGTTTTCTTTCATTTTCTTCATCACGGGAATGAGTCAAATGCAATCAGAAAACATGTCGTTAACCTTACGATTTCAATATGGGGCAGATTTAGTCATATTGAATCAAGGAGAAATAAATACTGACTCCGCTGTTGATTTAGAGATGTATGAAACCATCAAAAACCTTGAAGGCATAAAAAAATCAGCTTTTACCGTGCATAATACATTTGATCTCACGGCGATCTTCTCGTTGTTTTTTGATACTAGTTCTGGTATTAGTAGCGATTCCGAAGAGTCAATAATGAACTTAATTGGTTATTATGCGTCAGAGTTATCGTCTAAATTTAGCGTGACCGCCGGTGATACCGCAGGAGAACATGACTCGGTTGATATAGGTATCATCGGGATTAACGATAGTTTCGTTGATTTAATTGATAAAAACTTGTTAGTTTGGGGATCCTTGGGTAGTAACACTGAGTATTCTTTTAACCAATTATTTGCTCACAATAACACTTGTATCATTGCCCAATCTATCGCAACAAGGTTAAGCATAACTGAGGTAGGACAACAAATCTTTTTAACCTTTTTTCCGCCTGGAAGTGATGTTGGAGTACGACAAATTTTTACAGTAGCAGGAATTTCTGGAGGAATACCAGGATATTGGAATTTTAGGAGCGGTGAAATGACTGCAAATGGTGGAGGCGTGATGCTTTCAGCCGAGAACTACATGAGATTAATGGAAATCCAAAACCCTAATGAATTAAACATGACAGTTGATAAGATTTTTATAAACCTGGACGACATATCAGAACAGGGCATTCAAGACATGAAAGATCATATTAATACGCTATATACTAGTAAGAGTTTTGTGATTGATGACGCAATTTCAAAAATCAACTTCATGAACGAAATGAGTGCGAGACAAAGTTTAATCATGGAAATAATATTAATGTTTACAGTCTTAATTTGTATCTTTGGATTAATCAGCTCAATGTATGCTGTTATGATTGAAAGAACCTTTGAAATTGGGATACTACGATCTATGGGAATGAAGGTGCGGAACGTGCGAAATATGTTTTTAATCGAGAGCATGATAATAATGATCTCTGCAGGTATAATGGGAACAGTTATCGGGACATTCACGGCGTGGCTTTTACAGACAAATATGTCCTTGCTTACCGAAATGCCGACTATATTCTCAATTCCATACTTAACACTCTTCAGAGTTTTTTCTATTTCGATAGCGGTAGGCTTTATAGGTATATATGTTATTCTGTGGAGATTAAGCCGTCAAACAATCATGGATATATTTAGACAGACCTTTTGACATGAGTTTCTCGTTTTATTTTTTAACAGGATTTTTTTTTAAAAATTTTATAAATTTATTTAAAGCTATACTCCTGTGAGAAATTTTATTTTTTTCGCTCATTGAAAGCTCAGCAAAAGTGTTATTAGAAAGCTTGTCGGGAATAAAAATAGGATCAAATCCAAATCCATGCTCTCCTCGTATTGTTTCTGAGACTTTTCCCTTGACTTCACCTTCAAAAGTTATAATTTCGTCCAAAGGTTGGAAGTATAATGCAATAACAGCACTAAAATGAGCTTTAGTATTCTTAAAATCATTTATTAAATTTAGAATTCCTTCGTTTCCAATAGTTTTCATGACGTATGAAGAATATACACCGGGAAATCCATTGAGCGGAATATCTACAAAAAATCCAGCATCTTCGATAAAAAAAGAACCTTCTATTTTCTCTTTCACGCTATTTAGTTTAAAAAGCGCTACATCCTTGATATTATTAGCTTGAATTTCGACTGTTTGTAATTCTTTCTGGTATAATTCATAATTAATATCCTTATTTAGAAAGATATTTGAGACTTCGTCAAATTTGTTTTTATTCCCGGTGATGAAATAAATATTATGAGATTTGTTTACCATTCTCGTTAATTTCTTTTTTTTTCAAAAAATTTAATTTCAATACTTTCTTACTTAATATATTATTGTTTTATAAATTAATAAATAAATTAGTCTGTGAAATTATTTTATGGCTAGGATTCATTCCAGGAAGAAAGGAAAAAGCGGAAGCACTAGACCTCCACGGTTAGAAAAGCCTGTATGGGTAGAACGATCAGGAAAGGAAGTTGAAGAAGACGTTGTTAAATTAGCAAAAAAGGGACATTCAAAATCCATGATCGGAACAATATTAAGAGATTCACACGGCGTTCCTTTAGTGAAAGTCATCACGGGTAAGAAAGTAAGCAAAATCCTTGAAGAAAACGAGATTGAATCGATGTTGCCTGAAGATTTAACAAATTTAGTAAAAAAAGCGTTAAACATTAGAAATCATCTTGAGGATAACCATAAAGACCTTGAAGGAAGGAAAGGATTACAACGAACGGAATCAAAAATTTATAGATTAATAAAATATTACAAAAAGAAAAAGGTTTTAGCTCCAGATTTCAAGTACGATCCTGAAAAGATACGGACGCTTGTAGCTAGATAAAGAGGGATGAAAAATGAGTCAGAAAGCCAGAAAGAAAAAGCCAAAAGTAAAGAAAATATCGTTTAAAGACAAAGACTGGTACCAAGTATTTGGCCCAAAAAGTTTTGACAACAAATTTATAGGAGAGATAATTGGACTAGAAAACACGATAGTAGGGCGGACTCTTGAGACTTCTCTTTACGATTTCACAGAAAATTTCCGAGATATCAACCTGAAGCTAAAATTTAGAATTGCTTCAGTTAATAATGAGGCAAAAACATGCCAAACTATATTCTATGGACACGCATTTTCAAACGATTACGTGAGATCTCTCATAGGAAGAGGTACCAGTAAAATACAAACAATAATAAATCTTACCACGAAAGATAACTATGCTTTTCGAGTTACTACCGTGTGCACGACTATAAAAAGAGCTCGTTCTTCGCAACAAATATTAATAAGAAAGATCATGCGAGAAATCTTGAAAGAGTTTGCCAAATCTTTAAATCACGAGAAATTTGTAAGAGGAATGATTTACGGTGAATTCCAGCACCAGATCCGTCGTATCGCAAAAACTATTTATCCTCTATCCAGTTCTACAGTTATCAAGAGCAAGTTAATATCTATTCCAGAGGGAGGAGAAGATAGAGAAGTTCCCGACGACGAGTTTGAAATTGTCGAAGTTGAAGTAAAAAGATCCAGAAAATCAGAAATGAGAAGAACGGAAAGGATCAATGTGAAGAAACTCGCACGAAAAAGCGCTCCAACTCCACCGGTATCTTCATCTGAGGAAGTGCCTAAAAAAGAAGAATAAGAAACTACTTATTTTTCATGAAAACTTATTTTTTTAACGATTTACTAACAATTCCCTTGTTAGGATCATGATAATAAAGCGTGTTTGAAGCCACGTCTTCAAGAACTAATGTTTGTGCACCAATTCTAGCCCCCTCACCGATTACCTTTCCACACATTACACTTGCATTGATTCCAATCTTAACATTAGGACCAATAATTGAGCCTAATTTCCTGCGTTTTGAATCTACTAAGTTTCCACGAATCTTTACTTTCACGCTCTCATCATCAAGTCGTAGGTTTGATATTTTTGTACCGGCTCCCAAATTTACTTCCTCACATATAATTGAATCTCCTACGTAATTAAAGTGAGGTATGGCGGTGTTTGACATTACAATTGAGTTCTTAATTTCAGACATTCCAACATGACAACTATCACTAATAGCTGTATATGGTCTTATAAATGCATTAGGACCTATAAGATTATTTTCTCCAATAT
>JAEORV010000275.1 GCA_016840695.1 Promethearchaeota archaeon | reverse complement strand
ACCGTCATTCAAGTATATATATGGTGAACCACCTATATAAATTTTTCTCAAATTTCAAACTTTGTTAATATAATGCTTGAACTACGGAAGCTTTCCAAGTATGGTTTCACAATATTTGAAAAATGAGAACATTTAAATATGCAATTTTATAATAATATAATAAGGATTCATAATTTTTGAAATTTGAAAAAATAAAAAAAATAAGAAAAAAAAATGAGTGTAATACTAAAGGTTGAAGAAGTGCTGGATGATATTGAAGAATGGTATTCAGAGATAGATGAAAAGGTCGAAGAAACTTTAGATCAAGTGTACAAAAAAATCCCGGGAAAAATTTTTGGAATAACCGGATTACTTCTATATGCTTTTTCGACATTTACCGCAGTTATTCTATATCTATTAGTTGATCCTAGTTATAGCATTTTTACGCATTGGATAAGTCATTTAGGAGATGGTCCTAATGGAGCAAACTACGTGTTTAATTTTGGATGGATTATTTCGAGTTTTATCTTGTTTTTCTTTTACGTTAATGAAATTAGGGAATTAAGAAATAATGGAGTAAAAGAAAGATATTTAGATTTGTTATCTTTAACTTCTTTATCATTTGCGTTAGGAGTTCTATTAGTAGGAATATTTCCATTACATACCGATATAATACATACGGCTGTTGCAGTTATCTACTTTGCGGGCGGTTTTGGATTCACGATGATATACGGTATCATTGTATTAAATCATTCTGACATTCCTAACATGCTCGCAGTATCCGCGTTTATGACAGCCTTCGCTTATTTAATGTACTTTTTATCTCCGGTCATAAACAACTTTACTATAAATTTAGGCATACCGATGAACGCTTATTTCTTAGAGTGGTCTACGTTAATAGCTGAGTTTTTATTCATCCTTACAATAACCATAATAGAGCTTTAAACGGAAGGAGATTAGCACGAGAGTTAAAGATATAAAAAAAGCACGACATGAGAAAAGGCTTATAAAAAACGAGCTAAGAGCGTTTTGTAAAGCAATGAAATCGATGCGGAAAGCGCGAGCATATAGAGCTAAGAGGCTTGCTTTAACTCAAGGAGAGAATATAATAAATTACCCTTTAAAAGACTCTTTTTTATTTCGTTCAATGCATGAATTAAGTTCTTTTTCAGATGAAGATCAAGATCTATTTTAAAAGATAGAATAGTAGATTTTAATCAATTTTAAATAAAATCTAACTCTTTCGTAAAAATGGACTACGATATTATAATAAAGAATAGTAAAATCGTTGATGGAAGCGGAAATCCTTGGTTTTGGTCGGATATCGCCGTGAAAGAGGGAAAGATCGCTAAAATCTCGCCAAAAATCACGGATAGGGCTGAAAAGATAATAGACGCAAATAACTTAATCGCTTGTCCGGGTTTCATCGACATGCACTCACATTCAGATTACATTTTAGCCGTTGTAGCGAAGGCCGAATCGTTCATAAGGCAGGGAATCACCACGTGCACTATCGGAATGTGTGGAGAAGGTCTCGCTCCAATACCCCCAGATAGGATTGAAGATGCTAAAAAATTATTAATGACGATTTCTCCCTTATTAGAACACATCAATATTAGTTGGAATACCTATGCGGAATATCTAAACTATTTAGACACGCGTAAGTGTCCTATTAACATTGTCCCTTGCGTAGGATATAATAATATCCGAATTGCGGGAGGTGCAGGGTTTGAAAATAGGGATCCTACTTCTGAAGAGTTAAATAGCATGAAGGCATATTTGAAAGAAGCAATGACCGCTGGCTCTTTTGGAATGAGCACGGGTTTGATATACGCACCTCAAGTCTATGTAAAAACCGAAGAATTAATTGAACTCTCAAAAGTATTAGCGGAATATAACGGAATCTATTTCTCCCATATTAGAGGAGAAGGTAAAAACTTGATAAACGCTGTTCAAGAATTCATTGAAATCGTTGAAAAATCAGGTTGTAATGATGGACAAATAGCTCATAAAAAGGTTTCTGGCAAGCGCTTTTGGGGCTCAAGTATAGAGTCGCTCCGGTTAATAGAGGAAGCGAATTCGCGTGGACTAAGAATTTCCTTCGATCAATATCCTTATAATCGCGGGATGACATCTTTAAAAACACTGCTTCCTCCTTGGGTACACGAGGGTGGCAAGGAAAAGCTCTTAGAGCGAATCAAGGATCCAAAATGTCAAGAAAAAATTAAGGAAGATGCTGAGAAAGGAATTCCAGGGTGGGAAAATTTCATCCACGTGGGCGGTTTCGAAAGTGTATATATCTCAGGCGTGTCAAGTCCAAAATGGAAAGACATCGAAGGTAAGAACATTACCGAGATCACGAAGATGAAAGGCAAAAAAGACGTGTGGGAGACGCTCTTTGAAATATTGATTGATGAAGAGACTGGTGGTAGCATCACTTTGGAAACCATGGGTGAAGAGGATATTCGAAGGATCATGACAAATCAATACCAAATGTTTGGCACGGATGGTGCGGCCATTCCAAATGTCTCAACGCTTGGAAAATTTCACCCGCGATTTTACGGAACTTACCCGCGAGTTCTTGGGAAGTATGTGAGAGAAGAAAAGGTCCTCACTTTAGAAGACGCAATAAGACGCATGACTTCTTTTCCAGCTCAAAAACTAGGATTGCACGATAGAGGTTTAATTAAGGAAGGGATGTGGGCGGACATTGTATTATTTAATCCAGACACGGTAATTGACAAGGCAACTTTCGAAGAGCCACACCAATTTCCTGAGGGCATCCCCCACGTGATTGTAAACGGAATTGTCGTTGTTGAAAACAACAAGCAACTCAGAAAATACCCAGGAGAAGTCTTGCGAAGGCCAGAGTAAGGTGGTTTTAGAAAGACAATATTTTACAGTCTCTTCATTAGAGAATATTTAAAAATGAAATTGATATAATACACATATGACTATAGAAACTCAACATGATAAATCTGAGAAGATGGATACTCCACTTCCTAGTTGGGTATTGTTGCTCATGCCTGTTTACTTGATAATATTATTAGGATTTCCAATGTTCTTTTTTACTCAAACGCTAGCCTGGCTAGAAGCGTGGTTATTTTTGATTTCATTTTCCATGAACATGACAATCAGTTATTTAATCATAAACAAGAAGAATCCACGCCTCATTCGAAACCGCACAAAATTAAAAAAGGTAGGTCTCACGGATAAAACAAAAAAACCTGCAGGAACTGATAAAATCATACTTCCAGTAATGGCTATTGGATTACTCCTTGCATTTGCATTAATAATATTTGATTACAATACTAAATGGACTCCCATCCCTTTCGGGGTGGAGATCATAGGACTCGTTATATTCAACATAGGTCTTACAATCATGAATATCGCTCAATTACAAAATGCGTATGCATCAAAAATCTTAGATATTAATAAAGGTCAAAAACTCATTGATACAGGATTATATGCCCACATTCGTCATCCACTCTACTCTGGATCAATCCTCTGGATGCTATCTTTACCTATTTCTTTGGGATCGTGGGTTTCATTGATTCCTGCTATATTAGCAGTAATACCACTAATAATCCGCGTAAAGTACGAGGAGGAAATGCTCATAAAGGGGATGGAGGGGTATGAAGACTATAAAACTCGAGTGAAATACAAGCTAATACCATATATCTACTGATGAAAATCAATTTCTTATATTTAATTGTATTTTAAAAAAGAAAGTATAAGTTAGTAAAATTCATTTAGATTTTATATTTGTAGAGATTAACTTCGTTTAAGAGATATAAAGTTTTATTAGACATTTCTGTTTTAGATATAATTCCTAGATCTTCAAGAATATCAATGTATTTTTTAACTGTATTTGGATGCATACTTAAATTTCTTGAAAGTGAGGTTTTGGAACTCCCTATCATTTTAGATTTAAGATATTCGATAATCAGCCTACATTTTTCATTTTTCAAGTAATATCTGACTTCTAATTTCTCTATATCCTCGCTTATTTCATAGTATAAATCGTGTTTATCAATGGTCGTTTTTCCAATAAAATTAAATTCTAATAAGATATTTAAGTGCCAAATAACCACATGACTACTAATGTTTAGTTTTTTCATAATTTTG
>JAEORV010000274.1 GCA_016840695.1 Promethearchaeota archaeon | reverse complement strand
TGCTATATCCGAGATACCCGAGATTAGAAGTATCGACATCAGGTCTGAAGTTGATTAAATAATTCTTAATTGCTTCAATGTCTTTAACCATTGCAGTATTGTTAAAATCCCCAATACTTTGTCCATGTCCTCGAAAATCAAACGGAACCGCAACAAAACCTGCCGCTGCGAACTCAAGAGCGTAACTTTTTAACATTTCTTTGTTCACCATGACTCCGTGTCCAATAATTATTGCAGGTCTAGTTCCAGGAGCTGCTGGAGTAATTGGTTCAAAGACATTAAATGACACTAACACTCCATCGTCAGTTTGTGCAGTAAGGCCATAGGTTGCCTTAACGCTTGCCGGTGTTGTAAACATCAATATCGATCCAAAGGCAAAAATCGAGAGAAAAACGGTAATTAAGGTCAACCTTTTTGTTGTTATGGCATCTTGATTCATAATAATTCACATTTATAATTTTATATCTAAAAATTATGTAATTATGAATATTCTTGATGTCGTTCTTAATAAATCTTTTTTAACAGAAATAAAATAATAAAAGAAATAATAATAAAAAGTAGAGAAAGCTTGGTATATTCTTACTTGTATTTTTTTAATTCTTCCAATAATCTATTGGCGTAGTCTACAAGGTCGTCTCGTTTTTGCTTGTATTTTTCAACTTCACTCTCTAAAAAGGAAATCTTGCTTTGTAAGTTTACCACTTGTTCGCTATTATCGCTTGCTGATGGGAATGATTCTAATGCAGGTGCGGGTACTTCTGAATCCTTTCGTTTCTTCAAAGCGTTGTACTTTTCTTTCCACACTTTCACTTCCATTTCCAGTTCATGCACTTTATCATCACCGCTCCCGGTGAGGTAAGGAATTGCTGAATCTCCTCCCGCACCAGATCGCAGCATCTCAACTTCATTCTCTAATTCCCTAATTCTTGCTTTTAATTTAGTGATTTGGGTAAGATAATCGGTTGAGGTTGCTAATTCCGTGATTTCTTGAAATTCTTCCTTTCCTGCTTCTAATTCTTCTTCTGTTTTGTTTCCTAAAAGTCTATTTCGTCGTTTTTGAGCTTCTTCAACGGTTTGTTCTGATAAGTAATCAAGTGGATTAAAACCGATTCCTCCATGTGCTGTAATCCTCTTCCTGACTTTTACAAATATAGGAATTCCTGCCACCGCCTCTCCACTAATAATCCCTTCGCCTTTATCTAATCCTGAGATATCGTTACGATGTTCCTTGCTTAAATCTTCAGCGCTTTTGATCGTAATGTCTATATCTCTAACGTCGCTTAGATTCATCACTATCCATGTTCCAGCTTGAGCTCTAATTGTAGTATCTAATAGTTGTGGCCTCTGGGTTCCAATAACGATATTTGCGCCAAATTTTCTTCCTTCTTGAGCAAACAATTTCACGATTTCGCAGGTTTCAGTAGCTTTTTTACCTGCAAAAAGGTGCGCTTCGTCAAGGAAAAGATAGAATGGTGGAATCTTACGGGCCGTACTAGCGTTATACAGTTTCTTGAGCAATTTGCCTGCTACTAACTCTTGAACTTCTAGATCAAGACCCCGTAAGTTAACGATAGTGCATAATCGTTGTGCTACAATATCAGTAGCATCTAGAGAAAAGAGATAATCTAAATCTATATCCCCTCCCTTATTTTTTGTTAAATCTGCAAACTCTATGATATTATCAACATACTTACTCTCGAGAGGGCCTTCCTTTTTCGGTACTTCTGCAGTCACTCCTGTTATCTCGAGTTCAGATAAATCAAATTCCCCCTCTTCAGCGTCTAGCTTCTCAATGGCCTCCAATACTTTTGGTGGTTCTTCTTTCTCATCTTCTCCTGCTACTTTTAAACTTCCATATTCCCCGTGTCTGTCTATGATAACAACCGGAATTCCTTTTTTCATGAATTCTTCGCATAGGACTCCCATAGTGTAGGATTTCCCGCTTCCAGATTTACCCGTGATGAAAATACGACCAAAGTTTTTAACTGCCAGATATACATCAAAAGGATAACCTAGAAGCTTTCCTAACGCAACGCTTCTATCGGGCGGATTATATATTCCTAAAACCTCAGTGATTTGCTCTTTAGATGCAAGATACACTTCAGCTCCTACTTCAAATGGTCTCTTTGGTCGATCTCCAAGAACAATTACCTTTGCCATCGTTCCTTTTTTATCGCTCCAAATATCTATAATACTAAGAATGTAATAGGGTTTTTCCCCGCCTTCTTCTTCAGCTTCTCCATAAATTACGAAATAACTCGTACGATCGATTTTTGGATCTGTAATTAATAAATCCACGGTGTGAACAGTTGTTTTTCCCATGAGACGCCCTACAGGCTTCGGCTCTTGAGATTCTGGTTCATTATCAAACATTTTTCATAATAACTATTATTTTTATTTTATTAAAGTAAAATAAAATTCGACTATTTAAATGTTCTGGGGTTCATTTCTATTTTTTGGAACTCTTAAGATAAATAAAAGTTAAAATAGAGCTAATAACTTAATTATTAGTAAGTTAGATTTAAAATATGAAGTGAGATTAATGGATTTGTTAAAGGAAATTGAGGAAAGATTTATAGAAACTAACGGGATAAAACTTCACACCGTCATCGTTGGTACGGGAAAACCCTTAGTTCTACTTCATGGGTTTCCGGATTTTTGGTATGGCTGGAAAGATGCCATGATGGGATTAAAGGAAGATTTTAAGTTAATAGTTCCAGACATGCGGGGGTATAACCTTTCAGATAAACCCGATGGCGTCGAAAATTACGATTTACACATCTTGGTCGACGATATTAAAGGTTTATGCGAAGAGTTGCAGCTTGATAAATTTTACCTCGCAGGACACGATTGGGGCGGCATCGTTGCCTGGTCGTTTGCTGAAAAATATCCCGAATTGTTGGAAAAACTCATCATAATTAATGCTCCTCATATAGTTCTCATTCAAAAGAGCATAGAAACAAACGAGACTCAAAGAAAAGCAAGTAGTTACGTAAACATGTTGCGACAGCCCGGGGCTGAAAAGCTCATGCTCGCTAGGGATTGTAAATTATTAAAAGCTTCGGTTTTTACCTCTGAAGCAAGTAAATTTGACGAAGAAATGTACGTGAAAGCATGGTCTCAGCCAGGAGCAATAACGGGAGGTTTAAATTACTATAGAAAAAATTTTGAGGAATCTGATTGGACAGGAATAGTTGATGTTCCAACCTTGGTCATTTGGGGGATTAACGACCCATATTTACGCCCATTGCTTCTGGACGGTATGCCAGATTATGTAAAAGACTTAAAAATTGTACGAGTTAACGCACCTTCTCACTGGGTAATGAGAGATATACCTGAAATAGTTAATTCAAATATTAGAGAATTTATAAAGGGTTAAAGACTACTTCCTCTCTTTATCTAGTAAATCGCGTATCTCGTCGTAAGAGCCTAATAAATTCTTAATTTTTGGATCTTTATTATGGTTTAATCATTCGGATAAAATACGAGGAACAGATGCTTATCTCTGGGTTAGAAGGCTATGAAGATTATCGAAAGCGGATCAAAAGTAAAATGATCCCTAAAATCTATTAATTTTATTCAATAATTTTTTCCTTTGTTTTTGAGCTCCTTATTTCACTAAAATCCTCTTTATTATCAAGATTTACAATATCTTTTACGGATTCTTGTATCTCGTTAATGTTAGGAAATTTTTTCTTATAACGAGGGGCTAAAATATAATTCAATATGATGGGAATAAAAAGTACAACCTCTTCCTTCCCAAAATTCGTTAAACTATAATTAACTCTAAGTGGTGATTCTGTTTTAACAACCCTCTTGACTATTTTTGCCTTTTCTAATAAACGTAATCTATCTGTTAAAGTTCTGGTACTTATGCCATCTAATCGATCTTTAAGTTCATTAAATCCACACTCATTTTTCATCAAGAGCCAGAAACAAATATCGATGGTCCATTTCCCTTGAATGATCGAAAACAATTGTTTAAAAAGATTGATTTTTATTTTCATCTGGTCAGAATTAAACTCGTAAATTCTTAGATCTCGTTCCACTCCTTTCAAGGCGGCTTCTTGAATTTTAGGGATGAGGTCGATAAGTTCCTGATATTTATTAAATGTTATTAGTTTAATAAATTTTC
>JAEORV010000273.1 GCA_016840695.1 Promethearchaeota archaeon | reverse complement strand
TGTTAAAGAATGTATAATAGATTGAAAATAGTGAGTAATTAAATGTCCTGGTTATATCGTGTTAAATATAAAAAAGATGGTCCACTAAAATTTATTTCTCACTTGGATTTCAATTCATTATTTTGTAGGACATTACGAAGAGCTAAAATTGAGGTAGAATTGACACAGGGTTTTAACACTAGATTTAAAATATCCTTTGGGCCGGCTTTGCCTTTAGGCATTGCTGGTTGGCAAGAGATTTTGGATATTCATTTGCTAAACGAGTTAAGTAATGAGCAAATAAAAGAGAAGATTAACAGATTTGCTCCAGTTGGCTTAAAAATAAAAGAAGTAGAACCAATTTCTGAAAAGGAAAACGGTTTGAGTAAATCTTTGAAATGGGCTAATTACCTTATTCAATTGAGATTTGATGGAAAAATGAATAAGATAGCCAAAGAAGAAATTTATAGTTACCTGGAGAGAAATATTAATCATTTTTTAAATCAAAAAAATATCTTAGTAGAAAAGCATACCAAAAAAGGATTACGGGAAGTTGATTTAAGACCTTATATTGAGAAAATAGAAACTTTATGTTGCCAGGATAAGGGAATAGCCATTCGACTAATTGTTGATATTCAATACAAAGGAAGCATCAATCCCAATTTAATTACTAACGAATTTATAAAAAAGTTTGAAGAACAAAAGATATATATTAGTGAAATAATTAGAGAACAATTTATTGGAACGGTTAGTTAAAAATTGACAAAAAACTTTACTAATTCTTATTAATATCTTATATTTATTTTAGATATTTTATGAAATAAAGAGGAAGGTGATACATGAAAGATGAAATATAAAGCGAAGCAAGTTATCATTGATAGCGGGTTAAGCGAAGAACGCGTCGCTATCTTAGAAAATAATAAACTAGTTGAAATACACATAGAAAGATTAGAAGACCGGAAGATTATAGGTAATATTTACAAAGGAAAAGTGATGAATGTTTTGCCCGGAATTGAGGCTGCCTTTGTGGATATTGGTATTGACCGGAATGCTTTTTTGCATCTTAGTGATTTAGAACAGTCCCTTGGTAACCAAAATGGGAAGTCTGTAGATGTAAAAGAGTTGATTAAGGTGGGGCAAGAGATTGATGTGCAGGTTGTTAAAGAAGCAATTATGCCAAAAGGTGCAAGGGTGACAACCGAGATAAGCTTGCCTGGGAGATACCTGGTTTTAATGCCTAACAATAAGGGTATAGCTGTTTCCAGGAGGATTGAACAGGAAGAGGAAAAGGAAAGACTAAAGAAAATATTGCAAAAAATTAAGAAAAAAGAATTTGGCTTTATTGTTAGGACTGCCGGAGTAGGCAAAGATGAAGCTGATTTTATTCCCGATATGGATTTACTGATTCGGTTGTGGAATAAAATACAGAAAAGAAGTCAGAGGTCAAAAGCCCCCATGCTTCTACATGAGGATTTAAATTTAACCTATCGAATTATACGGGATTTATTTACAGAAGACATTGATGAGTTTGTGGTTAATTCTAAAAAAGAATACCAAAAAATAATTAGCTTTCTAGATACACTTTTTCTTCTTGATTTGAAACCACGTGTTTCTTATTATAACGGAGATAAGCCAATTTTTGAGGAATACAATATTGAGAAAGAAATTCATCGTGCTTTGGAAAAGAAAGTATGGATAAAGTGTGGCGGATATCTAGTTTTTGATGAAGTGGAAGCCCTAACTGTTATTGATGTGAATACCGGAAAATATGTTGGTGGGAAGAAGATGAAAAATACAATTTTGAAAACTAATTTACAGGCTGCTGAAGAAATTGCCAGACAGTTAAGGTTAAGAGACATAGGTGGCATTATTGTTATCGATTTTATTGATATGGATAACAAAGAGGATCAGGAGAAAATTATAAAGAAGCTGGAAGAAGCACTTAAAAAGGATAAAACAAAATCAAACATCGTCCAGACAACAGAATTAGGTCTTGTTGAAATGACGCGCAAGCGTTCAAAAAGAGATTTAGATTCACTATTAAGGACTTCATGTCCATATTGTTCTGGCAATGGCAGAATATTATCTACAGAAACAGTAAGTAATCAAGTCATTCATAAATTAGAAGATTTAAGTAAACATTCTAAAGCAGAAGCAATATTTTTAGGGGTTAATCCTAAGGTAGAAGAAGAATTATCAGGTAGTAAGATGATGCTGATAAAACAATTAGAACGGGATTATCAAAAGGCTATTTATATTAAAGGATTAAATGACCTCCATATAGAGAAAATCAAAGTAATTGCTGTAGGAAGAAAGAAGGAAATTAAAAAGATAGTAAAAGTTCTTTAGTAATTATAATGATATTATTTATTAAAGATAAAACCATTCATAAGATCATTATGAAGAGGGTATGATAAAAATGGGTTGACATGTCTTGATATATATGATAAATTTTATAAGCCAATTAACGCACCAGGTAGGTTATAAAGCATCAGGGTACCTATCCGGGCGATTTTTTAAATCAGGAGGAAATTGCTAAATGCACGCAGTTATTGCAACGGGAGGGAAACAATATATAGTAGAAGAAGGAAATATTATCAAGGTAGAAAAACTTGAGGCTAAAGAAGGCGAAAAGGTTAAATTTGATCAGGTATTGATGCTGGAAAAGGATGGAGAATACCAAATTGGTCAGCCTTTGGTTGAGAATAGCTATGTCGAAGGAAGAGTGTTAAGACAGGGAAAAGCTAAAAAAATTGTAGTTTTTAAGTATAAGCCAAAGAAAAAATATCAGAAAAAATTAGGCCATCGTCAATCTTTTACTGAAATAAGAATTGAAAAAATTAGTGGTAACAAATAAACTTAATAATTGAATGATCTAGCTTTTTAAAGAGAGGTGAGATAATATGGCTCATAAAAAAGGACAAGGGTCAGCCAAAAACGGTAGAGATAGTATATCAAAACGGCTTGGGGTTAAAAAATATGGTGGTCAGCTTGTTAAAAGCGGCAACATTATTATCAGACAAAGAGGTACTCGAATTTTACCAGGTAAAAATGTAGGACGTGGAAGTGATGACACATTATTTGCATTGATTGATGGGTATGTTAATTTTAAAGACAGAGGGAAAAATAGGAAACAGGTATCTATCAATGCACTAGAAAGTTAGTAAATTGTGAAAAAAAATTTTTATTATACCCTGGGTTTTAGAAAAAACTCAGGGTTTTTTGCTATTTAGAACGAATTTTTTAAGAAAAAACAAGAAAAGGATTATGATGTTTTCTGACAAAGTTATTATAAATGTAAAACCTGGTAAGGGCGGAAATGGTGCTATTAGTTTTCGCAGGGAACGGTTTGTCCCGAAAGGAGGGCCTGACGGCGGTGACGGTGGAAAAGGTGGAGATGTGTTTATTCACGCTGACAACCATACCAAAACATTAATTCAACTATATCGTAATCCACACTGCATGGCAGGAGATGGCGAAAACGGTAGAGGACAGAAAAAGAACGGTAAAGACGGCAAGGATTTATGGATTAGTGTACCATTAGGAACAATCGTAGAAGATGTAGAAAAACAAGAAATTCTTGCTGACCTTTCTAAACCGGGAGACAAAATATGTGTAGCTCGGGGTGGAGAAGGAGGAAAAGGAAATTACCGTTTCAGGGGTTCGAAACGTCAGACACCAAGGTTTGCCCAAAAAGGAGAACAAGTCGAAGAAATAAAACTAAGGCTCAATCTTAAACTCATTGCTGATGTAGGTCTTATTGGATTTCCGAATGCCGGCAAATCTACACTCCTTTCACGAGTTTCGGCTGCCAGACCAAAGATTGCTGATTACCCTTTTACTACAATTGAGCCTTATTTAGGTGTAGTTCAAGTTGATGAAGAAAATTCTTTTGTGATAGCTGATATTCCGGGATTAATAGAAGGAGCTCATCGTGGCGTTGGAATGGGTACACGCTTTTTAAAGCATATTGAAAGAACCAAAGTTCTTGTTCATCTTATTGATGGTTTTCAAATAAATCCTGATAATATGTTTAGAAATTACCAAATTATCGAGAATGAATTAGTACAATATGCCCGGTTTTTGGAGAAAAAAGAAAAGATAATTGTTATTAATAAATGTGATTTACCGGAAGTAAGAAAAAAAATGGATTGGATAA
>JAEORV010000272.1 GCA_016840695.1 Promethearchaeota archaeon | reverse complement strand
ATTCATTGAGAAAGAAGGTAAAAACATCTATAACTGCTCCAGTCTTCTGTGATATTTCTTTAAGAAAATTTGCAGTTATCCCACCAACTCCTTCGGCCATTTCTTGAGCTTCTTCTTTAGATGTAAATGTATAGCCGGTAGCAAAAAGCTCAGGAAGGACTAACAAATCTGCTCTAATTCCGTTTGACAATTCTTTAATCTGTGTGAAATTCTTTTCTACTTCTCCAAAAATAGGGGAATTTTGAATATAACCAACTTTCATGATTCAACCTCGTTTTATCTTATTTTGAATTAAATTGAAAAAATCGTTTAAGTCGATGTTTCCACCGCTAATAATTACTCCAATTTTCTTGTTTTCAATTGGAATTTGATCAGATAACACTCCTGCAAGCGAGCATGCTCCCGATGGTTCTACAACAATCTTCATCCGTTCCCAAATAAATCGCATCGCATCGAGGATCTCTTGTTCTGAAACAGTAATTATTTTATCAACATTTTTCTTTATTATAATAAAAGTTCTTTCACTTAAATTAGTCAATAATCCATCGGCAATGGATTTAATGGTTTCATTCTTTTCTATTTGTCCAGATTCAATTGAGCGATATGCATCATCAACGTTTTTAGGTTCAACAGCATATACCTTAATATTCGGGTTAAATCCTTTAACCGCAATTGATGTCCCGCTTATCAAACCACCACCACCAACGGGACCAAACACCATGTCCAAACCTTCTACTTGATTCAATAATTCATGGGCAGCAGTTCCAGCACCCGCAATAACATTATCGTTATCGTAAGGGTGGACTAATGAATAACCATGTTTATCAATTAAATCTTGCGTCGTTGAATGGCGAGCTTCAATGGTATTTTCACACATCACGACTTCAGCGCCATATGTATCTCTTGTTGCGTTAACTTTTACTTGAGGTGAAGTATTAGGCATGACAATCGTCGCCTTTATATTCAAAAGTTTAGCTGAGAGCGCCACTGCTTGAGCGTGATTTCCGCTTGAATGAGCAATCACTCCTTTCTTTCTCTGCTCCTCAGTTAATTGTGAGAGGGTATTATAAGCTCCCCTCATCTTGAATGCTCCTATCCTCTGAAAATTCTCGCATTTTAAATATATCTTTGCATTTGTTAATTCATTTAAAGTTCTTGATGTCATGATGGGTGTTTTATTTACTGTACCTTTAACACGTTCATAAGCAGCTAAAATGTCTTTATACTCGACCATTTCAATCACAACACTAATATAATTCAAATCAATTGAATAATTATAAGTAATTCATCAATCATAAATTATAGGGAAGTGAAAAATAATGGAGAAAAAATGGATGGATGAGGTTTCAACACCTGCTCTTATTATAGATCATGATAAAATGCAAAAAAACATCAGAACAATGGTAAAATTTGCAAAAGAAAACAATGTAAGACTTAGACCACATGTCAAAACCCATAAATCTCCAATAATAGGCCAAATGCAGCTTGATGCTGGCGCCAGTGGTATCTGCGTTGCGAGAGTAGGCGAAGCGGAGATTTTTGCTAAACACGGATTTGATGATATCTTAATAGCGAATCAAGTTGTAGAGATGAATCAAATTAAAAGATTGGCTAATTTAAATAAGAAGTCTTTAGTGAGAGCATGTGTCGATTCGGAAAAGAATGCGTTAGATTTAAACAAAGCTGCTTTAGAGGAAGGATTAGTATTAGAGGTTGTAATTGAGGTTGATGTTGGATTAGGAAGAAACGGAGTAAAACCTGGAGAGCCTGCATTGAAATTTGCAGATTTCCTTAAAAAACAAAAAGGGTTGAAAATAGTAGGACTTCAAGGATACGAAGGACATCTTATTTCGGTACACGATAATGACTTGAGAAAAAAGCAAACTGAAGAATGCATGAAACTTTTAGTTGACACCAGAGATTTATTAAACGATAATGGGTTTAATATTGATTACTTAACTGCTAGTAATTCTGGCACTTATATGTTCTCTGCTAAATATAAGGGAATTACAGAATTGCAACCTGGTACATATGTGTTTAATGACGAGCATCATTTTAGGATCGTTCCAGAATTTAATATCGCGGCTACTGTTTTAGGTACAATTACTAACATCCCAGGCAAAAGATTATATACAATGGATGTAGGATTAAAAGCAGCCACGAATGATAATGGAAATCCAGTCTTCAAGAATTATCCAAAATGTAGAATCAGAGTAATGACAGAAGAACACTCTATTTTTAGAGCAGGTCCAAATGATACATTTGAAATAGGTCAGAAAATTGAGCTCATCCCCTCTCATATTTGTACGACTGCAAATCTATACGATCATTTTACGGTAATTAAAGACGATGAAATTTTTGCTAGATGGGATATACCCGCAAGAGGAAAAAATTATTAGTTTCATTCTTGTTAATATTTTTGTCGTAATTGCCTCAAAAATCGCCCAGATTTAATTAACTTTTAATAAGTATATTTTATTTAAAACATGGATAATTAATCTTAATTAAGAATATAAAAACAAATTTGAATTCTTTCAAATATATTGACCGAAAAAAAAGATAAGGTTTGGATTTTAACTTTTGAATACGCGGGTTTTGTAAAGGTTGGAGGTTTAGGCGAGGTTCCCGCCAATCAAGCAAAGAGTTTAAAAGATAAATACGATATTACCGTTTTTATTCCCTCTCACGGTCAATTAGAACGATTAAAAAAAGACTCCGCTTGTGAACGATTGCCATTAAAATGTGTTGGACAAATTAATCCTTCTTTTTTTGGAATTACTGACCATGAAAGTAGTTACGCCATTTCATTTTACAAATTCAGAAGAGATAACGTAGATATCATTGTCCTTTCGGGAGATAATTCTTTTTCTCAAAAATTCTTAGACGACAATATCGTTTACAATCCAGATACATTTGCAGGAAAAGTTTGCCTTTTTAGCATCGGCATGCGATGTTATATAGAATTTTTAATAGACAAGTGGAAAGATAACTTACCTGATGTTGTTCATTTACACGATTATCACGTTGTCGTTCCTTTTATTGGTATTAAACAAGAGTTAGCTAAATATGATTTGGATGTATCATCAATAATCACGATTCATTTATTAACATGGCCAAAATATGAGTTTAATTTCTACATTGCTAGTGGTATTGACGAGACACCTATAAGTGTTCTTACTAAAGAGGGGCGAAAAAACCTCACATTTAATGAGATTTATGCAATTTGTGAAAAGAGATTTAGTATTGACGAGGATTATTATCCTCCATCAGTAGAAAAGATAGGCGCATTTGTATGCGATTTAGTTACTACGGTAAGTGAATCTTATTTAAAATCTGATATAATCCCAAGTTTAGGTTTTGAATTAATTGATTTTAAAGCTGACTATGTTTGGGACGGATGTGATTGGGAATACGACGAGATTTACAAACGAGTAATGGAGAACTTCGAGGCAGAAATGCGTGAAGTATTAAGTTTATCGAGTGATACTAAGATATCCCATAAGGAAATGAGAAGATATTTACTTACCTACAAATTAGGGCATCTGAAGCAAAGCCCATTAATTAATTCAACAAGGGTGCTTGAGACAATACGAGAAATCTCATACGATAATCCGTTTATTAATAATGGAAAAGACATGGCTTTTACTGATTCCGGACCGTTAGTAATAACAACTGGAAGAATTTCACATCAAAAAGGATTTGAAACCATCCTTGAAGCTATTCCAGATGTGATAAAGATCATTCCTAATGCTAAATTCCTCTTTCTCATACTGCCAACAGAGTATAGCTTGCAAGAAATTAGAGAATATTCCGAGCATGTGAAAAAATATCCTAATAATTTAAGAATCATTTTTGGGTTGTCTGCAGAAGTCTTTCATCTAGCTCATATTGTAGCAGATGTGTATTGCGCTTTATCAAGATGGGAACCGTTTGGGATAATTGCTTTGGAAGCAATGGCATCAAAATTACCTGTAATAGCAACCAAGGTAGGAGGCTTGCAAGAATCAGTTATTGATATAAGAATTAACCCTGAAATGGGTACGGGAATTTTAATTCAAAAGAACAACCCATCTCAATTCACTACAGCGTTAATTTCGCTATTTAAGTTAGTCCAAATTTGCGAGGATGGCGCCTACAGC
>JAEORV010000271.1 GCA_016840695.1 Promethearchaeota archaeon | reverse complement strand
TATCATTCGTAATCACATTAGTTGGATTAGTGATGTAGGTCGAAGTTGCCCTCGGATTAGTTCCATCAGTTCCATAAAACAGCCACTTCATAACCAAAGCTCTATCAACCTCATAATCTCCATTAGTTGCATTGATCTTAAAAATTCCTGATTCTATTTCTGTTACTACAACTCCTCCCGTCGCCCCTGTCACACTATCTGCATAAATCTCTATGGAATATTCTGCACTAGCAAAACTAATCAACAAAACTCCAAAAAGAAGAAAAAGAAATTTAGATTTTACCATGCACTATCTCCGCTAATTTTTTCTTTAATTAAATGTGAGAACATTGGAACCGCCCCAAAAAGCCCAACCACAGTTATCCAAATTGGAAGATTTAAAAATATCCAAGATAATCCGGAGAACTGAGCAAAGTAAGAATTCAGCGCAGGAGTGTTATAAATTCCTTCGTAAGCTTCTGAGATAAAAACAGAAAAGATTACTGCAATTGCGCAGAAAATAAAATAAGGAACAATATACCATCCATGAACTCGAACTAGGGCATTTCCCAATAAAATCGCAATAGCCATCGCAATCATAACCCCCACAGATATCCATTTCAGATTTTCATAAGCCGTCGGTAATTTTCCAAAAGTATTCGCTACAATCTCCGTTCCATTAACACCATTAGAAGAAAATGACTCTGCATGTGTCGTAAACCATTCAGCAGTAACCGAGCCATAATAAAATATCAATACCAGAACTATCGCCATAACTAAGCCCGAAACCATATAAACAATTAAGTCCGTAGCTGAATTCCCTCGCTTATTAATCGGTCTCAATCGCATACATCCCCCAGCTCAGCATTTATAATATCCTTCTTAATTTCATTCCATGCTTTATGTCTTCTAATTGCAGCGGTAAGTCTCCTGGTTCCATTAAGTCTTCTTAGATTCTCTCTCCCTAGAGCTATCCTCTGTCTCAGAATATCTTTTAGTTCTGCTTCAAACTTCTTATCAGCTCTCATTATTACATCTCTCATCTTGGCGACAGCCCCCTATCAAATAATTTCTGATCTGCAACATCCTTAACAAGACTTGCGAAAAACATCCAAGTAAACCCTATGGCAAAAGGAACTCCTAAGCTAAGTAAAATATAGAAAATCATTTCAAAAAAAGTTATGATTGGATTACTTGTAAGGAAACTCTCTGCAGTTGAATAACATAAGAAAGAAACCCAAACAGCCAAAGCATAAGCGATAAACCACAATCCAAATTTATAATATTTTCTCCAATTAACTCCCTCAAGAACTCCCATGACGTCACTTTTATAATTGCTTCCATCAATACCAAAACCTATGAATAAAACCAGCGCTAAGGTAGCACAGCTAATCACTATCAAAACTAAATAAATCATTCCTTCCGAAGACGTTGGAATTTCCCCTGTTTGAGTTACCCTATAGCAGAATGTAGAAAAGGAATTAGAATCTCCACGACAATTCACGGTAGCCTGATAATTTCCGACTAAATCCATCTGAGAAGAATTAAAGGTATAATTTACATAGTTGTAGTTATAATCCATTGATTGATTTTTCACAACATCTAAACCGCTCAACAAATGAGTAGAAGTTATTTGGCAACTAATAGTATCCGGACAAACATCATTATTTGAATCCACACAAGGAAGCTTAATATTTACTGGCTCTCCTTGCGTAAAACTATATGAGATTTCGTTACATGCTGTAGCTAAACTCAGTAAGAAAACAAAACAAAAGCTAATTAAAATTATTTTCTTCATATCATCGTTATTGCCGTCATAATCAATGGCAACAGGGAATTTAGTTTAATGTAAGTTATCGGAGTGAAATTCTTTGTTTGATTCATTTGAATATTTGGAGCTCCTTTTATTTCTCTGAAGTCTTTTGAATCATTCCCAACCAAGTAAGGAATTTCTTCAGATGGGAAGACTGAATAATTAAAAGTTGTTATTTGTAGAATTGATTCGTTCTCTGTTGTTCTGCAACTTCCATTAGAATCAAACTCTCCAACATAATCATTACAAGCTTCACAACTCCATTCGAAATTATCTTCATACGGCAAGGCATATTCAAAAGAATAGTTTAGACATGAGTAATTATATTCATCCCCATACTTCCCCACTCCGACACATTCTTGATTTGAATCTGTTGGATCAGTCTCGCTATAGATTAAACTCCCAGAGGAATTATAAATTTTTAGAGTCATATTATCTACATGGCTTCCCTGAAACTGCCAACCTCTACAAATGAATTCCCCTTCTGAATAACTTATCGTCTCTGCATGAGCTGGATCGCTTAGAACCGTAACATAGACATGAGCCTCTACAGTATTTGCCGAAGAAAAAGAAATCAAAGATATTCCAATAAAAACAAAGACTATAACTCCGATAAAATTTCTCTCCCCAATCTTCAATGGCTCATCGAATATAAAATAAAGTTTCTTAACAAAGCCTTTCTTAAAAAAATAAGTGGCTATTTTATCTACTATTTCCGGTGGATTCCTGAGTTTCATATCATCGACATTGTTGCCATAATCAATGGCAACAGGGAATTTAGTTTAATGTAAGTTATCGGAGTGAAATTCTTTGTTTGATTCATTTGAATATTTGGGGCCTCTTTAAAATCTCTAAAATCTTTAGATTGATTTTCTACTAAATGAGGATTTTCTTCAGAGGGGAGAACTGAATAATTGATTGATACCCCTGGTTCTATTGTTGTATTTTCTACTCCGAAATAAAATCCTAATTCTACTTGATAATTTAATGACATTGTTTCCCCAGAAATTATCCCCGTTATTACTTCCATCCCTAAACCTTCAGACTCTAAGTGCCCACCACCAGATCCCATAACAATATCAGCTTCGTAATTTTCTGATTTGGTAGATGCAGAAGCTAATGACGAAGATATTGTTAATAAAAATGTAATACCTATAATCATTAAATAATATTTTCTCTTCATTCTCGAAATTTGACAAAACCAAATGTCCCTCCTCCTTTTTCACGTCTCTTTTCCCATAATTTCTTCATAAAACAACTTCGGCAAAATTCTCCCTTAGTTCTTGGAGCTAAAATAGTTTTACAATCAGCGCATTTCCTATTGAGTCTTTTCTTTTGTTTTTCATAAATATTTTTTTGATTCTTCTTGTGTTGCTCTCTATAATTTGGATCACTCTCTAACCGTTCCATATGCTTTATGCTTTGAGTTATCCTAGCACCAGAGCCCATCTAAACACCTCTAGAATACTTATTTATACTTACCAAGAAAAAGCCTCGCTGGATTTAATGGGGATCTTGTTTCTCTAGGATACTGCATAGGTTGAGACATCCCCCCTCCATATCCATCAAGACTCTGATTAATCTGTGTTCTCTTAGTTAGGCTCTCCCTTTCCCCTCCATTCAAAGCTCTTAGATATGTTGAATGAACTGCATCAACAATTTCTCTCCAAATTATAGGGTAAAGCATGGCTTTATCGACTGTATTAATACCCATCTCTTCATATTTCCCTTCAATTAGATCTGCTAGTTCAATTCCAAAATCGAAAACCTTTTGATTAATTGTGTCCTCATCGTAATTAGATAGAATCGTATTTCGATTAATATACATTGAAATGTTTTTTAGAATCTCGTTGGCTCCAGAATCATTAAAAACTACATCTTCTGGTTTATCTGCAGGCTTCCAAACTACATGACCATCTTCAAATTTCAATATATGACATCTCAAAAGATGATCCATTCTTTCTAAAAAGCTATCTAATTCTAATTGCCACTTAACAAGATTTTCCTCGCTAGATCCACTAAAAGCAGAACTTACCCCTGATGCTTTTTTATTTGCTCCTTGAATTCTTCTTAACTCTGCCTCCATTGCTGCAAGCTCCGCATCATTAAAATCCCCTTCTGCCATGTAACAACGTAACGAAAAGCTATACTATAGTAATTTAGAAAGGCTCAATCCAAGGCTTTTTATATTAATTCTATGTAGAAAGGGCATGAAAGAATCATGTAATGTTAAAATAGTTGATCAAGTTACAATAAAAAACACTGGGGAAATAAAACTAAAACTTCTAAAGATATTTTCGAAAAAAAAGTATAAAAAAGCATTGATTAATAATGAGAAAAATAAAAAGGCAG
>JAEORV010000270.1 GCA_016840695.1 Promethearchaeota archaeon | reverse complement strand
TTACTAAAATCTTTATAGTTGAGGACGATAAATCTTTAAGAGATCTATACGAAAGAGCCCTTATCATTAATGGATATCATGTAATAGGCTCTGCAAAAAACGGTGAAGAAGCCGTCTCAATGTATAAAAGTTTTCCCGTTAAACCTGATATCATTTTAATGGACCATCGAATGCCGATAAAAAATGGTCTTGATGCATCAAGAGAGATTTTAGAAATGGATAATCACTCAATGATTATTCTTGCGAGCGCTGATAAATCCGTGAGAAAAGAAGCGCTTTCTATAGGAGTTCTAAGTTTTAAAGACAAACCATTTACGCTTCAGCGATTATTTAATAACATTGAAAAAGCATTAAGCATCATTGCTCCAATCTCATAAAAATTTAGTAAAGAAGACTTTATAACAAGTCAATTAATACTTGATAACAAAAAGAAGGATATGATTTGTTTCTAAATAGTGCATTTACTCCCGCAATCTACAATGATTTTCAATGCAAGGCCACGTCCAATAACGAGCGATGATCCTTTTACCTCTATTTCTACTGGTCCATTGAAAGGCGCTGCCTTTTTTTTAATGATTTTTGTACCTGGGACAATTCCTAAATTAGCAAGGCGATTTTTAGCGCCAAAACCTGCGTTAACGCTTATAACCATCAATTCTGCTCCTAATTCACATTCTGTTAGGCATTTTATTAATGGTCGTGCGTTAGGATGAGTCTTTTTTGGTTCTGCCTTTGCCTGTGTTTTTTGCATAAAAACAGCCTATAATCTAAGTATCTTTGATATTAGATGTACAATAATATTAGTTTTTCATTTTATTTAAATGAATTGAAACGAAAAAAATATTAAAAAATAGCGATTTGGTTGTTTTAATTCATTGAATGCTGCTATAATCAATTTTAAACCTAGAAAAAAGGATTACAATTTAGTCATTGTTAAAAAGTTCATTATTCAACTAAATTATCTAATTCGCTTCCATCTGCTTTAGAGCTTTAGAATATTTTTTAAATCCCTTAATCATTTTTATGATCGAAAAACCCCTAAAGATTTTTCCGTTATCTTTACAACTAGGTAAAACATATGGAATTACTGTACTACAGGATTTTTCAATATCTCCGCAAACATACCTCTGGATTAAAGATAGTTCTTTTTTATATGTTTCCTCGTCTTTCCATTCTTCTATACATTGTGAGGTACTAGATAAATTAGTTTCGAGCATTCCTGGTTGAAAAATATTGAGTTTAATATCGTCATTTCGTTGTTTCAACTCTTCTACTAAACATTTACTGAAAGAGACCACTCCCCCCTTACTTGCGCTATAAATCGTCATGTGTTCAATTGGACGATCCGCACCTCCACCTGAGAGAGTTATTATTCTTCCATATCCCTGTTTAATCATCTGTGGTAACACGGCAGAAATCGAATGGATCGTTCCAATTAGATTTGTCCCAATAACTATTTTGGCATCTGATGCTACTTTTTCTAAAGGAATATATTCAAAAGGACCATAAGATAAATTTAGCCCCGCATTTGCGACTAGTATACGAACTGAACCGAAAGCATCAGTTACTTTTTTTACAAAGGATTTTAGAGATTCAGAATCTGACACATCACACGTATCACCAATCACAGAATCGCCGAATTGTTCTTTAAATTCTTCAAGCGTGCTTTTTACATTTTCTTCCTTGCGAGAACAAATAGCAACTTTACAACCTTGTTTGAGGAATAATTCTGCTAATTTCTTACCAATTCCGCTAGTAGAACCAGTAATAATTGCTGTTTCATTTTTCATTTCCATAAAATCAACCACATTGAATTTGATTTTTATTATATGATGAATTCAATTTATAAAAATTTCTTTATTATAGATTATCAAAGAATTTTTCTTGTAACCTTGGCTTTATTACATATTAAAAGCGTATAAAAATCTTTGAAAAGAACAAAAAGAGTAGAAGATCATGGATTTAGAAGGATTAACGAGAAGATTAATGAAAAAAGGTTATTCGGAACAGCAAATTCTCGAAAAATTGGTTCAAGCCTATCAAGATCATAAAGAAATTGACGATACTACAGCCAGAGTATTCGCTAAGGCCGTTCTAGAGGAATGTCAAAAAAGCGATATCAGTTCAATATCAGATGATTTCATAAAAGAGTTGTTAGAAATTAATAAAGCTAACGTGACGGTTGGAAAGCAAGGAGTTGGGTGTAGAGGTGCGGGAGATTTCTTTGTTCACAAATTAATAACAGAGCTCTCGGAAACTGAGAAAAAAGCGTTCTTATCTCCAAGTTCTCTAGATGACGCTGGAGCAGTTCGGTTGAGAGATATTACTGATTTTAAAGGCAATCACTATAATGCCGAAGATTTAATTATCGTATCTAAGATGGAGGGCATTCATTCTCGCCTTAGCGACTTTCCCTTTACATGCGCATTCCACGTGACTCGTGCTTGTTTAAGAGATTTATATGTGAAGGGTTCAAAACCAGTTTCCATAATGATTGATGCTCACTTGGGAGACGACGCAGACGTGGGAAAATTATTCGATTTCATGGCAGGCGTATCTGCAATCTCTGAGCTCACAGATGTTCCAATAACCGCAGGTTCAACACTCCGGATAGGGGGAGACATGGTTATCGGAAACCGATTTGTAGGTGGAATAAGCGCCGTAGGTCTCGCTAGTAAAAGAGTATTAGCGCGAAAGAACATATTGCCCGGGGATAAAATCTTAATGACGGAAGGTGCTGGTGGAGGAACGATAACAACTACAGCGATCTATTCTGGAAATCACGAGGTTGTGAAAGAAACGATGAATATAAAGTTCCTCGAAGCGTGCGAAATCATTTTCAAGGAAGATTATTTTGACGAAATTCGTGCTATGTGTGATGTTACTAATGGAGGGCTCAGGGGAGATTTATACGAAATAAATTACGAAGCAAACTGTGGAGTTGTCATCAATGAAAAAGAAGTTAGAAAACTGGTGAATCAAAAAGTGCTTGATTTATTAGAAAAAGTTGGTGTTGATTATTTAGGTGTATCCTTAGATGCACTCCTTATATATTGTTCTGATAAAGTATCAGACAGGATCATAGCAGATTTGGCAAAAAATAATATAAAGTGCGCAGAAATCGGATATGTAACAGATTCAAAAGAAGTTACGATGATTTTTGACGATCAGACTGAGACTATCCTGCCACGATTCAGGGAATCTGCTTACACCAAGATAAAACAAGAAGTTGGCGAAGATACTCCTGAAAAGATAAATAAGATGGAGTGCAAGGTTGAAAAAGCTGCTTCAGATTCTCTTCAAAAAAGAAAGAAAATCATCGAATATATAAGAAATCTATAAAAAACATCAAGAAAATAATAATTATATGGCGACAATTCCTTATCGCATTGACGTTCATCACCATATTGTACCAAAAGAATATCTTTCAAGCCTTGCTGATATGAGGATTACCACGGCAGGAGGAGTTATTTTTCCAAAATGGAACGTGCAAGATTCATTAAAATACATGAACCAGCAGAATATCGCTACAACTTTGTTTTCAATTTCCGCACCAGGAATTTATTTTGGAAATAGCAATAAAACAAATGAACTTGCGCGTCAATGTAACGACATTTCTGCTCGCATTATAAAAGACCATCCTACTCGATTTGGTGCGTTTGCTGTCTTACCATTGCCAAACATTGAGGCATCCATTTATGAATTAGAACGTGCATTAGACGAGTTGAAATTAGATGGAGTGGGACTCCTTTCTAATATTGAAGGAAAATATTTAGGAGATCCCATGTTTGACGAAATATTTACCGAATTGAATCGCAGGAACGCAGTAGTTTTCATTCATCCAAACACGCCCCCTGAAGAAAAAATGCCTGATGTTAAATTTCGAGGAGCCATGTTAGAATTCGTGTTTGATACAACCCGAGCTGCGACAAACCTGGTGTATGGTGGAGCCGTGAGGAGGTTTCCCAATATTAAATTTATTCTCCCTCATGCTGGAGGAACCGTGCCTTTTCTAGCCTGGAGGATCTCTTTTGGGAAGAAAAAGTTACTAAACGCTTTAAAAAGTTTCTATTACGACACGGCTGTTTCAGGAACTAATTACGCATTACATTCTTTAAAAGAGTTTGTTGATCCTTCGCATATT
>JAEORV010000269.1 GCA_016840695.1 Promethearchaeota archaeon | reverse complement strand
ATTGAGGAGAAAAAAATGATAAAAAGCATATATATAATGCAAGAGAATGGAGTGCTACTCTATTCAAAGGTGTTTTTAAAAGAGAAATTCGATAGCAATTTGTTAGTCGGATTTTTTGCTTCTATTGTAAATTTTAGTCGCGAAGCATTAAATAGCATTGTAAAAAACATGGATCTTGGCGAAGATAATAAATTAATTCTACATCCAATGTCCAAAGAAAAGTTAATTGCCGCCGCAATAGTAAGCTCTGATGATAATAATGATTTAATTAGTCGATTGCTTAACAATATTGTATTAGACTTTATTAATGAAGTGCTTATTGATGATAGTGTTGAGAACATTGACACTGTTAAGATCGAAAAACTTGTTAAAGAAAACCTAAAAAGAAAAAATTTTCCTTCGCAAAACAAGCTTATTATTCTTACATTTTTCATACTATTACCACTTCTTTTTGCGATTTTAGCCGTTAGCATATTTTTAACAAACTTATTCGAAGATTGGTTCACAGCAATTGAAACAGCGTTAATGCTATATAGTGTAATTAACCTGTTATTACTGACAATATTTCCAAACTTGATCTCTGGGCTTTTAACACCCTCAAAAAAAATGATATTAGTTAATTCTGCGCTCATTATAACAATAGAAATAGTAGTTTATTCATTTTTTGTAAATCAATTATTTCGGCAAATTACAATAGCAAACCTACCTATAAACTTAATCTTATCACTCGCATTTGCTTATATGGGGCAAAGAATTTCTGCTCGTAGGTTTCTAAAGTAAACTACTCCCTTTTTTAAGACATCATTATCCATTATGGAACAGCTAAGAAATATTAAATATTGAGAAATCATTTTTAAAACTAGATTATAATGACGGATTTAGAAAATAAATTATTTGATAAGACTTGGAATTTAAAAAATCGGGATTCAATTTTTGAGAGATTAAAATCGACTAATTACGATATAATAATCATTGGTGGAGGGATTACAGGTGCGGGTGTTGCAAGGGAAGCGGCCATGAGAGATTTAAAAGTTGCTTTAGTAGACATGCAAGATTTTGCTGCAGGAACCTCTTCACGGAGTTCTAAATTAGCACATGGGGGAATAAGATATCTTGCTCATGGTGATATCAGTTTGGTCAAAGAGTCCACTACAGAACGAAATTGGATGTTGGCTCATATTCCTCATTTAATTAGACCTATCCCGTTCCTTTTTGCTGCGTTAAAAACTAACAAATATAAAAAGCGAGATATCGTGGGAGCTTGCAAGATATACGATTTCTTGAGCGATAAAGGTCAAACATATAAAAATTATAAGAAACATCAATGGTACCCGCCAGAAGAAGCAATTAAATTAGAACCTGAGTTTATAAAAGAAGGAAATATGGGTGCTGCGGTCTACTACGACAATAACGTTGACGATGCTAGGTTAACTATTGAAACGCTAAAAGAAGCCATTATAAGAGGCGCGGATATTGTAAATTATTCCGAGGTAAAAGATTATATCATGGATAATGGAAAAATTGTTGGTGTAAAATGTAAAGATTTAGAAAACAATGATGAATTTGAAATTAAAGGGACTTTGGTTGTGAATGCTACAGGTATTTGGACTGATCAACTTCTTAAAAACTATCCAGATGATATTCCAAAGCCCCTTATTCGCCCTACAAAAGGAGTACACTTAATCTATAGACGCGAGCATGTTAAAAACAAAATGGCAACAATCGTCCGTTCGATTGATGATGATCGTGCTTTTTTCGTACTCCCGCGTGATAAAGATTTTACCGTTATAGGCACTACTGATACTGACTATAATGAGGATCTCAAGAATCCTTTTATTAACAAGGAGGACGCCGATTATTTGATAAGATCCGTAAAATATTACTTCCCTAACGCAAATCTAGATTATTCAAATATTGTATCAGCTTACGCAGGAATACGTCCCTTAGTAATGCAAAAAGGTAAGTCTGAGAGCGATATATCGCGAAAACACACAATATTTTTCTCCGACGATGGATTGTTAACGATTACCGGAGGAAAATTGACTGCTTGGAGGAACATGGCAGAAGATTTATTAAAGGAAATAGAAAAGAAAAAAACTTTTAAAGGGATCGCTAGAGGAAAACACTTTTCGAAGCAAAAATTTATCATTGGACTTGAGAAAGACGAGTGGACTGATGAGCTCAATAAATCTGGAGTTAGCTTAGATGAAGACATTGCCAACCACCTCTACCAGCAATATGGTAAGGGCGCTCTACAGATTATTGACCTCATTAAAGAGGAAGAGAGCTTAAAAGAGCGTATAATTAACGAAAACGATTTCATAAAAGCTGAAATAATCTATTGTCTTAGATGCGAAATGACACCTCATTTAATTGATGTATTTTGTAGACGCACGGAAATGGCATTATGGATACATCATAAAAAAGCACTCGATGCCGCAAAAAAGGTTGCAGATATGATGGCATCGGAATATTCGTGGAACGACGAAAAGAAATCTCAAGAAATTGAAATTTACATGAACTATATTAAAAAGACAGTTGCTTTCTTAAAATAACATTATTTTCATTTCTTCTTATTTAAAAATTGGACTCTATATCATTTATAATTGTTAAATAATAATTCTTAAATAATAACAAATCTCTAAATTAAGTAATAAAATTGAAACAAAATAAAAGAGGGAATTAATTTGATTCTACAATTGAACATATCAGACATTATATTAGCTCCACTCGCTAGATATGCCGCATTTATATTGGTAATTCTTGGAGTAATGTGGTTGATTTACGGAATATACGAAGGAAAAAGAAGAGGATCTTTCAAAGAGAGGAAGGTAAAAGATTGGGATTATAAAATTACAATGTTCTTAAAAGTACTAACATATTTAGGATTTTTATTAGGAATTATCGCAATAATAACAGGAGTAGCTGGAATTACGCTTAACGAACCCCCAAGCGTTGCTTATGGGGCAAGTGTAAGTAATTCAGTAAATTACTTTACAGCGATTGTATTAATCATTGTTGGAGTATTTACATTTTTAAAACCTGCAAATGATATGCCAATAGCTACTATCATCGCATTATTGGCAGGAGCAGCAATTGTGATTGTTCTTTCGATCATCATTCCACCAAAAGCATATCAACTACTTGATGTCTTTGTCAATGCGAAAGTTGTATTCCTAGTAATTTTCATTATAATCTTTTCGCTTACAGCAGTAATCGTGAAATTCTACTCAGATGGACTCATGAAATTATCTAAAGGCATCTCATGGCCTCCAATAGCGATTGTTCTTTCAATTTTCTGCTTTTTGCAAGGATTCCTATTATTAGTAGGTGGAGTTTCACTTATAAATTGGTAATTTTTTTTTATTTTCTTTTTATTTTTATAAACATGCATCCGAATCTGTTGTACGAAGTATTTTTTATTAAGTGAATATTTCTTTATTAATGAAAGCTCTTATTGCTTATTTTACTAGAACAGGAAGGACCAAGAAAACTGCAAAAGCTATCGCAAGCGCACTAACAAATCATGAAGTGAGCTTCTTCCCTGTGGAATTAACGGGAAAATATGTCGAAAAGATAAAAAAGTTGGATAAGTTCGAGAATAAAGATTTTTCAGCAATAGAGTCTGAATTAAGTACTCTCGATGCTGCGAATAATGATTTAATCATGATTGGCATGCCCACTTATGGAAATTTTCCCCCGAAAGTATTTGACGAAATACTAGTAAGGATGAAAAACCTTAAGGGAAAGAAAGTGATAGTGTTTAACACGGCTCGTTTTACTGGTGGAAAATCGCTTGATTACATGAAAGAAAAGGCTGAAAGTGCGGGTGCTGAAGTAATCGACCAAGCAAGGTTCGCAAAGTTTTTGTGGATCGGAGAAAAAGATGCTATTAAATTTGGCAAGAAAGTTAATGAAAGCCTGTCTTGAATTACTCTATAATAATACTTAAAATATACTAAACCTGTGTGAAGGAGTAGCGTTAATTTCTCCAATAATATCATATTTTAAATCATATCCGCAGTTGGGACATTTACTATCCTTTCCAACGTCAATCTTAGTAAACCTGTAACCTGCTCTTCCTAAAAGGAGATATGAACAGTTCGGACAGTAAGTATTGCTTCCCTTTTCATGTCTAATATTACCTACATATGGAAATAACAATCCAGATTCT
>JAEORV010000268.1 GCA_016840695.1 Promethearchaeota archaeon | reverse complement strand
AACCTAAGAATGTACTGCTATTTTTAATAGGATCAAGTGGTTTTCTAGAAATCTCGATAAATCAAAGTGATGCAAGTAGGGCTCTAAGTTTAAAAGTTGGGGATACTTTAAAAGTACTGTTAGAATAGAAAAGGATTCGTGCATGAAAAAAGAAATATTAGCTTGTGTCGACGAGAAAAACATTAAATATTTACATTCTGGGCAGATTTCAAAATATGTCTTTCCCATGGAGAGAAAAGAAGCCCACGAGAGGAAGATAGCTCATTTAATAATTCGCTTTTTTATATTAACAAAAACTTCTGATGGTAGAATCCTCTATCTCGTACAAAAAAGAGGAAAAAATAAGATGAGTTATCCAGAATATTTTACAGATTCTGCTTCAGGGCACGTGAATTATAAGAATAAACTAAACCTGGCAGATATAAAACAAAACGCTTTGAGAGAACTCGAGGAAGAATTTGGAATCCCGGGAACATCCGTTAGAAACATTAAATTCCACGAGTTGAAAGTTGAAAAAGATAATCATAACATTGAAATCGCATACATTTTCCTTGGATTAGTTGACCCTGATGTAAAATTAATTCCAGATCCAAATGAGTTGGATGTGAAACAGAGCAAGTTTTACAAAGAGGCAAATTTAGTAAAGATTCTTGCTGAAAGCAACACAGTAGACTACTCGAAATCTATTTGGAATATGCTTCTGAAGTCTAATATAACCGATCTGTTTAAATCAGATACTAAAGAATCAATGCAAAAGAAGGGTACTGCACTATTTATTGGTAGGTTCCAACCCTTACATCACGGACATGTGTATGTGTTGAAAAGTGTTTTGAAATTTCATGATAAAATAAAAATCGGAATAGGAAGTTCTCAATTATCAAATACAAAGAATGACCCTTTTACAAGTAAAGAACGAAGTCAATTTATTGAAGCAGTATTGAAGAAAAGAAATATAGCACCTAAACGATATGAAATCGTGGAAATCCCGGACTTATTTGATGCAAAAAAATGGGTCAACCATGTTGTTTCGACAGTAGGCGAATTCAATTTGGTTTATTCCAATAGTGATTGGGTACGTAATTTATTTCTTAACAAAGGGCATAAATTAGGAAGAAAATTGGAAATATTCAAGAAGAAATACAACGGAACAAATGTTAGGAAATTAATAAGCAGAAATGATAAAAAATGGACTAGTTTAGTGCCCCAAGAGGTCGTCAGTTTAATAAGAGATTTCGATGGCATTAATAGGATAAAAGAGTTATATAACGCGGAAAAAAATTAATGAACGATAAAGATTTGTTAGAAATAGACGGTTCTTTTGGAGAAGGAGGAGGCGCAATTCTCCGCTTAGGTGCGGGATTTTCTGTTTTATGTAATCAACCTATTAGAATTAAAAATATTCGCGCTAATCGTCCAAAACCCGGCTTGAGGTTGCAACACCTTTTAGGGCTCCAAACTCTAGCTAATTTAACAAACAGCACTCTAAGCCAGTGTAAGGTGGGGACAAAAGAGATTACATTTGTTCCAAATGACGAGGTAAACAATAAGATTCATGTGAATATAAATACTGCTGCCAGCATTGGTCTGCTGCTTCAACCCATTCAGATAGCTTGTCTAGGATTTCACAATTCAGGAGATATTGAAATCACACTTAATGGTGGAGGGACCTTTGGAAAATGGGCTCCGAGCCTTCATTACCTCCAAAAAGTAACTTATCCGATTTTTCAAAAATCAGGAGTAAGCATTAAAGTAGATGTTCAAAAACACGGGTGGTATCCAAAAGGTGGTGCTAAAGTACACTGCGTTATTACTCCTCCTAAAGAAAAACTAAAATCCCTGGAACTAACTGAATTGGGTAACATTGAATTTGTTATTGGTGAGATTATTATCACTGATCAATTAAGGCAAAATCGGAACAATATTGTAGAGCGAATAAAGAAATCAATTAAACGACAACTTAAAAAACAAGTAAAAACCGAAATAAATATCAAGCATTCCTGGGTTAATTCAACTAGCCCAGGTGTAGGACTTTCTTTATGGGCAGAATCTGACACGGGAGCAATCATTTCCTCAGGAACCCTCTTAGGAGAAAAAAAAACTTCTTCGGAAAAGTTAGGCATCCTCGCCGCAGATGAATTGTTAAAATATATCGAAAACGAAATACCCGTTGATAATTATTTAAGCGACCAACTAATTCCCTTAATGGCTCTAATAAAAGGTCATTCAAGGATAAAGGTGTTGGAAGTCACAAAGCACGCAAGAACTAATTTAGAGTTAATCAAACAAATCTCACAACGAAATTATTCGATTCTTAAAAGCAAGAAAAACCACTTTTTTATCGAATATTCGTGATTCACGAATATTTAAAAATGGATGTCGTTATAATATGATCATTAGGAAAAACACTATATCTAAATACCATGTCAACCACTACAACAGCCATGCAGAGGTGTCCTCGGTGTGGAAACGAAAATAGAGGCACGAATTACGCCTGTACTTTCTGTGGGAAGCGATTGAGAATTGAGAGTGTTGAAAGACTGTATTTCTTTCGCCGAATTGAAGAAGAATGGTCTGCACCATATTCTTTTTTAAGGAAAATTTATTACCTCTTTACAAATTGTCCCAGAGCTTTTTGGGATATAAATCACGCGCGTAAAAAATCGCCTGGCAACAAAATTTTCTTTTTAATTTCATTGATTTATGGATTCATGGGTTTAGCACTGTTCTCACACCTATCTGTACCGGGGGTCTATCCTATTGTTAATCAATTCGCAGTACCTTGGATGGGTTTTCTTGCGTTCTTTTTATTCGGACTCGTGTATCATTATTTATTTTTCCGTGTTCTAATATGGTTGTTTTCAAAAGGAGCTAATTACGCAGTTGATTATTCAGAAAGGCTTGAATCTCGCTTTGGAACGGGTAAGGAAGAAGTTGAGAAATATAGCGAAGCACAAATGAGCCCGTTTAGCATATATAAAGGAGGAGTACTTCAACAGCAACAAGCACATAAAAATAAAATGTTATTTTGTGCATTTACGCCGTTCATGTTAATATACGCTATTGAAATTATAATTATAGCTTTTGGTTTTCCAAGTAATATCCTAATGAACGAAAGTACAGGTGGATTACCTCTTTTATTTGAAGGGTATAAAGTGGTATGGGCCATTTTATATGCTTTAGAGGCATTAACAATAATGGTTTGGGTTCCTTCATTGATGGCTATTGCTATCAGAGAGCTGAGTAATTCGTCAACTTTTCGCTTATTAATCCCTAGTTATTTTATTGGTATCTTAGTGGGAATATTTTACTTTTTCTTTAGACCTCCATTTATAGCTTTTTAATCAGATTTATTAACCTAAAAACCAATTTTTATTTAATAAATTGATAAACCCGTCGTGATCGTTCTAATGGACCAAGAAAAGAAAACACTTGGCTTGAGTAAACCTGAACTCGAGTCAGAATTATTTAGCATTCTAAAAACAATACCAAACTTGAGTGAAAAATATCAAGAAGGTTCCATTAGTGATTTATTCTTTCAAAAATCCATTAGAAATGCGATAAACAGCCTATTAAATATTAAAATTATTTTAAAACAAGAAAAGATATTTTTTTCTGATTATATTAAAGAAGTTAATTTAATTGAAGAATATAATAAAGCAATTAATGTTATCAATAAACTCTCGTCGTTAGATCTTTCAGAGGGATCGTCTGAACGAACAAAATCTTCAATCTTAGAGCTCCCCAGTATCACTTCAGAAATCACGTCTTCTTTCATTACTTTAATGGACGCATTAAAATTAGATAGTTTAAACGATAATTACTTGATTACAAAATTATTTAATGAATTGAAAAAGAATCTTAAAAGATTTCCTGGTTTGGAGGATATAAAATATAAAGTTGATGAAATCGGCCTGGTAATTATACGTGATATTGACGAGCTCGTTAATAATAATAAATTAGGACTTATTGCTGACGAATTATATTCCGTCTACAAAGAATTTCAGAATGCGATTAATTAAGGAATTAATTGAAATAATAAAATTAAGCACGATAAAAATAAAATTGCATCATTATTATAAAAAGTTGATGGAAATAATTGCAAGAAGTACTATTGATTATATACCGATTCTTTAATCAAGTTTTGAAGGCATTTAGCACAGTACCTACCACTTTCTATC
>JAEORV010000267.1 GCA_016840695.1 Promethearchaeota archaeon | reverse complement strand
TAATATTATTAGACAAAGACAATTCTAAAAAGAATAAGACCCAGTTTAAAGAATTGAACTCCCTTATCTCAACGCAAACGCTTTTTTAAGGAAGATAGATCGAAACGTGTTTTATGCGTTCGGTCATATCACATTTGTTTTATTACTGTAAACTATATATTTCAATTTTCTTATATAACATTTAGAGAAAAATTTGAGTTATCTTTAAATAATTTTAGACTAACAAGTATACCAACAAAAAACGAGAAATCTGATAGGTAGGTAAGAGTGAGTTATTCCGAAGATGAGAAATTATTAAAGCAAGTTTTAAACACGATAATCAATTCAACTGCGGGTTTAAAGCACGTTCTAGTGATTGACAACACGGGAATAACCATAATGAGCGAATCCAAGTTTAACGTAGCTAAGGACGACGTCACGGTTGAGAAAATTGGAGCTATCGGAGGGGCTGTTTTTATTGCCGGCGAAGAGCAAGGACAAATCCTTGGATACGGAGACATTCGCATACAAATTACGGAATATTTCGAGGGATTTATTTTCTCTGCGAAAGTTGGAAACGGCGTGTTATGTATTGCCACTGATACTAAAGTTCAAGTAGGATTCATACGAGCATTATTAAACCGGTATGCGATTAAAATAGGACAAATACTTAGCAATTACCTCAAGCAAGATCAGGAAGGCATTAATAACGAATTAAAGGCTTTATTTGGCACGGACATGCCTTTATAATGAGCTATGTCCTTCAATACGACTTTTTCTTAAAGAAATTGTTAATAACAAAAAATCAGCATATATTGTTGCCTAAAAACACTAACACTATTTTCTCATTTAATGGTAATACCAAAAAATCGAAAATGTTCTCTCGTGTTAGGCGTTAATTTCTATGCCTTTTTGGGGCATAATCATATCTGCGATCTGGGTACTGACTCAAACCTCATCGCATTGGTACTCACCGTAGCTTGGTAAAGAGCCCATTTTGCTCGCAGTAAATTAGTGATTATTAAACTCTGGATGTCAGCATCGTTTTGCACATTCGTTCATTGGTTACCTCGCGAATGCCCTCGAAATGCCATTATTCCATCATCGCTTTCCCAATATTAATATAAAACAAGAAAATAAAAAGATTCTCCTTTTCTATTGACTGTTTTCCATTCTTTTTATCAAACTACTCAAACAATCAAACAATAGAATCTTTATAGTCTCATAAGCGATATCAATTTCAATGTCATCCTCACGAAAATCGTCGTATTTATAGAATGCTTTAAAGATTGAGGGAGTTGATATGATTTTACGGGATGCTTCAACGATAAAACTCCATGTGAGTCTTGAATTGAATTTTTCATCCATTATTAACGAGAGCATTGCCATTTCCTTTTTACCACGAGCCCATTCTGAGGGAATTTCAAAATATAGGTTGAGAATTCTTTTTTTCTTATTAATCAGAATGATTTCAAAAAAAGTTTCATTTATGTCCAAGTCAAAAAATTTCATGAGTTTATTGATTATGTCTTCTTCTAATTTCGCATCGGGGAATGAAAGAAAAATAGATGGACCTTGTATTCGGTGGAAATATGTGAGAACTAGATGCAACTTTTTCAAAAACTCATTATTTTATTATAAATTTAGAGAAAATGTCCCTATAAAATATTATCTAAATCCTAAATAAGAGAAAAAAAAGAAATAAAAAATTAGATTATGCTTTTCCATATCTTTTGAACAATCCTATACCGACAATCACTATTACAAGGCTTATTACCAAAACGACGATTAAATCGAACCAAATATTTAAATCTGTTAACGCTACACCATTAAATATCATTGTTATGGCATCTGTCACGTAATAACTCGGTAAAAACATGGCAATCGGTCTCGTTGTCTCATTTATGGGAATAAAGGTTCCGAAAAACATTTGCGGCAAGATAAATATGAATGAAATTCCAGTCGCAGCTTCTGAACTCTTTGCAATTGTAGCCGTTATAAGTCCTAATCCTACGGAACATAGAGAGAGAATCATTACAAAAAGAAATGCTAAAATCAATCCTGCAACTCCACCTTGAGCTCGATAACCCATGAGAAATGCACTAATAGCCACTATCGCTACTTGTAATACAGATAATGACGTGTATGTAATCAAATTACTTCCCATAAATTCTCCGGACGTTGTTGGAGTTACGTTTATTCTTTTCAATAATCCTTGTTCTCGATCGTCTGAAAAAGCTTGAGCAACGGACATGATGATGAAAATACACGCATAACCAAATAATCCTGGAACCATGAATTCAAATTGAGTCTTTCCAGGGACCGCACTGGGCATTGTAGCAAATCCCAATCCAAACGATAAAGTAAGCACGAGAGGAAATAATAACATCATAAATAGATATGCGGGTTCTCGGATTATCTTCTTTAATTCCATTTTTACCAGAGCAGATATTCTTTGCACGTTCATTTTTAAGCCCCCTCCATTATTCTTCTTCCCGTAATTTTCATGAACACCTTTTCAAGGTTTTTTGACTCGTATTTCTCCATTAACTCTTTAGGAGAGCCCATAGCAATTAATTCTCCATAATCTATAATCGCAACTGTATCACTAAGCGCTTCTGCTTCTTCAATATAATGAGTTGTTAAAATGACTGTTTTGTTTTGCTCCTTAAGAGCACCAATGAAGTCCCACGTTTTTCTTCGGGCTCGAGGATCCATCCCTACAGTTGGTTCGTCTAGGAATACAATATAGGGATTGTTTACTAATGCCATTAACAAGTTTATTTGTCGAAGCATACCGCCACTGTAACCCTTTGCCTTCCTTTTACTAGCCTCAGTGAAAGTAACTGCTTTTAGAAGTTCATCTACTCTTTGTTTTAATTCCTTTTTGTCCATGGCGTGTAAATTGCCAAACAATTCGATGTTTTCCCTTCCTGTAAGGAACTTATATATCGCAGCATCTTGAGGACACACTCCAATAAACTTTTTAATACTTTTCAAAGACTTTTTCACATTATATCCTCCAACATATATGTTTCCGCTTGTTGGTTTTAACAAGCCAATCATCATGTTAATCGTCGTTGTTTTTCCAGCGCCGTTTGGTCCTAATAATCCAAAGATTTGTCCTTCTTTTACTTCGAAACTCAGGTCATTGACCGCAGTGACATCTTCAAATTTTTTTACGAGATTTTTGATGATAATTGCCTTACCATGTTCTGGATCGTAAACATCCTCAGGACCATCTGTAGCCCTGCTTTTTTTTATTTTTGCATGCATTTTTTTGTATCACCAATTATTTTTACTAATTAAAGTTATTTTTTTATATTTAATTTTAAAATATTCAAACGTGCATTTAATATTAATGCGTTGGGCTTGTGGGTAAAATAGGTAAAAATAATGAAAAAAATGGGCGATCTTTCACCTTAATAGGTGATAAAAGGGACACGAAAAAATAGGTTTTTTTTTTAAAACATAATAATTTGTGGTCTTTAAGCGATTTCGAATTATTTTTATTTTTCATATTTAAAGGAATTTTTGCAAAATGGTACTATTTCTTGAACTTGACATGTGATGAATATCCCAATTTTCAGAAAGGTTTAATACATCACTTTGGGTTCTTCGTGAATTCTTTTACCTTATTATCTAAATATGTATCCAACCACGTGGGAAACATCTTTCCTTCAATAAGAATATGAATATCCATCGATTCAAATTCCATTAAAGATAGGGATTCTTGAATTCCTTGGAGTTCCTTCGTCGTTTTAGTTCTAAGACATAAAATAAATAAGTTTGGCAGATTACTGAAAGCCCACGTAAATACTAATTTTTGACCATATTTTTCTTGTAGTTTTTGTTTAAAGCTTAAATCGTCCAAATCAATATTAGGTTTTAATTTTAGGATTAACATTGAAATTATTTGCGGAGTTTTATCTGGATACCAATCTAGCGTGAATCTAACAAGGTTTTTCTCGATTAACCTATTTAAATGCCTTCTGATAGTTTTTGTTGATGAGCCTATTTCTTTTGATATTTCAGCTATAGTCTTTCGTGAATTATCTTTTAGAGAATGAATTATTAAATAATCTACTTTTGAAAGAGTCATATCATTTGTGGTTATTATCTCGTTTAATGGCGGAGCTTTATCTATTCCCACGAGAAGTTCCTTTATCCCTCCATTTTTTCTCACAAAAGGGATTAAAATATCT
>JAEORV010000266.1 GCA_016840695.1 Promethearchaeota archaeon | reverse complement strand
TGCATTGTTCTCTTTTTCAAGAGTGGCTCTTCAATTGAGGCTATATCCTTATCAGTCCAGGTCCCTTGAGCGAAGATGAGAACGCAAAAATGCTCATACGCTCCTTTTTTTTTAGGTTTTCCCATGAATTTTATTCTCAATTATTATATTTTACAATGAAATGCATTAATAACTATAGAGTTTAACTACATAATAAATCGATCTATCCCTTTTAAAGGGATAGAAATGAGTTATTTTTTTCTTTTTGGATTATAACTATACTCGCTCAACAAGATGTCCCTTACTAAGGTTTCAATCTCTTCCGTTTTATCGATTGTTCCAACCATTCCATACATTGCTGCTTGCCCCTTTATTTCCTCGGTAGATGGCATTGATTTGAGTTTTTTCAGAGCCCATTTCAAGTCAGATAAGAATTCATCTACGATTGGAGCGTGTAATCTGCAGATGTTATGATGAGCTGCGGGTGGGTCTTGCATACGGTTAATGAACCATTCCCCTTTTAATGCAACCAAATCGATGAATTTATAAAAATCGAGATGAAGATCATCATCAAAAGTATATGAAAATATCGACATATCTGGTTTACCCATAACGTGAAGACCGTCAATTGCGTTAATTCCATCACACATTTTTTTAGTCGTATCCATCACTTCTTGACAGTATTTGATATAACCTTCTTGACCAATAGATTTTAGCGTTGCCCAAGCTGCTGCAATAGCTCCACCGGGCCTCGTACCAGGCATACTTGGGGATCCATAAATACCTCCGCACCATTTGGGGTAAACATAAAACTGATATTTCCTGAGATCGTCGTTCTTATAAAGAATTACAGAGGCGGGTTTAGCAGCATAGCCATATTTATGGAGATCGGCAGATATTGATGTTATTCCTGGCACTCGGAAGTCCCACTTGCAATAGAGTGGATATCCTGCCTTTTCTACCCAAGGTAGAAAGAATCCCCCCAAACAAGAATCCACATGACACCCGATGTTATTTTCAGCTGCGATTTGAGCTAATTCTTCAATCGGATCTATCACTCCATAGGGATAACATGGAGCAGATCCGACTAGTAAGACGGTGTTTTCATTCACCATCTTAGCAACTTTTTCAACATCTGCCCTAAGGTCATCGCGTACAGGTGCGTGAACAACGTTTAAATTGAAATAATGCGCGCCTTTTTCAAATGCGGGGTGGGCAGTAACAGGTAATATCATTTCTGGTTTATCGATACCTTTAGTATCTAGTGCCCAATCTCGATGTGCTCTAATTGAGTTCAAAATGCTCTCAGTTCCACCAGAGGTCATTGTTCCCGTGGTTTTACGGTTTCCATTCAACATCCAAGCTGTCATTGCCACGACTTCGGTCTCCATGCTTTGAAGGGAAGGATATGCCATAGGATTCAATCCATTTTCAGATATGAACGTGGAAAATGCAGATTTAACAAATTCCGCGTGATCCTCGTCTATCAAGTATGATAAGCCAAAACATTTCCTTTTAAAGGGATTGATATCATTTACTTTCATTTCTCCGCTTAATAACTCCAATATCTCGTCCCGAGCAATTCCATTTTTCGGTATTTCTAAAATATTCCTTGGTATTATAATCACCGATACATACTTTTATAATTAGAAATTTTTTATACCATATAATGTTCTTATATAGTTAAATAGTTTGAACTATATTAGCATTCATACACAGATTGTACAAATAACAATGAAGATTACTTACAGCATATCCAATTGGATATATGGGGAAGAACCTCTTGAAGCTCAATTCATCCGGCTTCAAAAATATGGATACGATGCCATAGAAATAATGGTAACAGATCCAGATGAATTTGACCTTGAGCAAGTAAAGAAATACATAGAAAAATACGCACTTCCTTGTAGTAGCATTTGTACCATGGTAAGCTGGGTTCCAGATAAAGATACGCGTCGGAATTTGATTGACAAGGATTCTAAAATCCGAAAAAGAACCATTGATTATCTTAAAGGGTGCCTACGCATTGGAAATGAGTTAGATGCAAAACTTACTCTTTTTGTTCCCTCCGGAGTTGCCAATACCACGGATACTTGGACTCCAGAAAACAAGGAGATGTGCGTGAGTGCGATGCAGGAATTGGGTGACCACGCAAGATCGTTAGGATCCATACTCGCCGTCATTGAGCCAATTAATAGGTATGAAAACATATTTCTGAGGCGTTGTGATCAAGCTATAGAACTCCTCAAGGAAGCTAATCATCCTCAAGTGAAATTAATGCTTGACTTTTTCCACACAAACATAGAAGAGGATAATAACGGCGATGCTATACGACTTGCAGGGAACAATCTAGTCCATTGTCATATTGCTGACTCAAATCGAAAATCCACGGGGCGCGGTCAGACGGATTGGTTTGAAATCTATCGTGCTCTTCGAGACATAGATTTTAACGGAGCATTAGCTTGCGAACCTCTACCCCCAACGGGAGCAAATGTGTTTGAAAGTCTTGAAGGAACGCGCCCTGAAGCAGACCTATACGCAAAAGAATGCATTTCATATTTGAAATACATTGAGAGTGTTATTAAATGATAATTGAAGAAGCTTCAGAATCGGACTTGCAAGAAATTCTTGATCTCCAGAAATTAGCTTTTCGAATTCAAGGAGAGATTTACAACGATTTTACCATCCCACCATTAGTTCAAACTCTCGAAGAAATAAAAAACGATTTCCTGCTTCAAGTCTTTCTTAAAACTGAGAAGAACGGGAAGATTATTGGCTCAGTCAGGGGGTTTAAGGTGGATGATTCTTGTTACATAGGAAGGCTCATAGTCCATCCAGATCATCAAAATCAAGGAATTGGTTCGAAATTATTGAGTGAAATCGAGAAAGTCTTTACTACGGTCTCTAGGTTTGAATTATTTACCGGTCATAAAAGCGAAAAAGAGATATACTTTTACCAAAAGCAAGGATATAACATCTTTAAGAAGGAGAAGGTTGACGAAATCCTTACCATGGTTTATTTTGAGAAAAAACGTGAGCAATAGATGAGTTCAAGAAAAATAAGAAGAAAACCTTTCAGTGCAACGCTGCAAATAACCGAAGGATGCAATTTAAGGTGCAAAATGTGCTATTACTGGGGGGACACGGGTACTTATTCAAATCAGAGTGAAAAAAGCAAACCAAACATGATGGAATTAGCCCTCATTGAGCGGATAGTAAAAGAATCAGGGGCAAAATTTTATAGCCTGTTTGGAGGAGAGCCACTAACTCATCCTGAATTTGAAAAGATTGTTCAAATAATTAAAGCTTCTGGTGCTATAATTGATACTCCAACAAACGGTACACTTCTAAAAAAGCATGCTGCAATGCTAGTTGAGTTAGGATTTGATTCAGTAAGGATTTCTCTTGACGGTCCTAGAGACGTAAATGATATACAAAGAGGAAAAGGGAGTTACGATAAAGCTATAGAAGGTGTGAAAGCTTTATATGAAGAAAAAAAAAGGACTGAAAAAAAACTACCCATCATCGGATTATTGTACACGATAACTCCCATTAATTATCTCCAAACTGAGAAATATTTTCTTGAAGATTTAGATTTATCTTATTTTCACAACATAACGATTCAGCTGGAAAATTATATCACCGAAGAAATGGGTAAAGAATATGAAAGGTTTTTAAAATCCCATTTCAATATTACAAGTAATAGATACTGGAAAGGGATGGTTCGATCTTTTAGTTACTTTGAGGACATGGATCTCGTTGAACTTTCAAGACAGCTTAATTCAGCTGTGAAATACCTCGAGGAAAAAGGTATAGCTGTGATAAGAGAACCTCCACTAAGCTCAATTGAGGATTTAGAAGCTTATTTCAAAGCAGATTGGGAAAACCTTTCCATACAATATGAAACGTGTCCACTTCCTTGGACCTCAACAGATATAGCTGCCAATGGAGATGTTGTTCCTTGTCACGTTTTTTACGATTTAGACGTAGGAAATTTGCATCAAAATAGCTTGCTTGAAATTTGGAAGGGAGAAAAGTTTAAAAAATTCCGTGAATACATGGATAACAACAAGTTAATGTCAATATGCCAAGGATGTTGTTTACTCTACATTCATGGGACTAAAAAAAGCGAGAACAAAAAGTAATTATTGGTGATAATAGATGGTTTTTATTAAATTAGATGGTAAATTTAACGATAATTCTTATC
>JAEORV010000265.1 GCA_016840695.1 Promethearchaeota archaeon | reverse complement strand
TCAGAGATCCCTCCTTGATCGAACTTGGAATCCAGTTTTTTTAATGTTTCCTTCAAGCCATAGCGTTCCTGCTTTAATTCACTCATTTTTTTTCGCTTGCTTCTATCGAACTCATATAAATCCTTTCTTGAAGAGGAGTAAGGGCGTTCACTTGAATTCCGGCGCGAGACAAATAAATCGGATAGGTGATTTTCGTACAGATTTGGAATTGATGGTTCTAATTCTAAAGATATCTCATGTGGATCCCGTCGATTTAGTCCTGCTTTATTAAACCATTTATTAGTGCTATTGAAAGCATGGTATTGCGGTTGATTGTCAATCTTTTGTACTCTTTCCAACCTTTTCATGAGAAAATTCCTTTCTTCCAAGTTTGGTTCATTTTGCCATCCGTTTCTTCCATCGTAAGCGTAATACTCGGGACGTGTTAGTTGCCTCGGGGCGGAATTATACATGTTCGAATTAATACGAGGTGGCTCTTGAGAATTTCTATCTAGTGGATCATAATATCTATCTTGCCTGAAATACATGGAGTTATTCGGGGGGTAATTATTAGTGGAGTGATAGAGTTCAGGAATATCTTGGAATACTGGGTGAAGATTTTGATGATATGGTTGCGAATTCTGAGGATGTTGTTGTTGGTCACGATATTGTATTTGATTTTGAGAGCTAGTATATTGTATCTGATTCTGCGGCCTACTATTATATTGCATTGGATTTTGCTGTAGATTAAAGTTTTGGAGGAAGAGGTGGTTTTTATAGCTCATTTCGTTTTGCATTAGCTGTTCATTGTTTAATTTCTGATTGTATTGACACTTCAAACTGAAAAATGAGTTAATGCTTTCTTCGATGAAGTTTACCAAATCTGTCAGGTCAATCGTGATTTCTTGCAGTTTCTTTGCGTATTCCTTATTATGTTTAGTTGTTTCGTCAAATGTTCTTGCTAAAAGAATGTATTCAATGACTTTTTTTACTGTATTCGCTGGAAGCGTGAATTCGTATTTTCCGTAAGCAAATTCTATATATAACTTTTTGAACACCTTTCCCTTCTCTTTTATTCTAATTAGATCGTCAACGGGGGCTTTAAAGATTATTTCTTGTTTTTTCTTGAGGAGGCCATGTTCGTGGACGAATGATAAATCGAAGTTGGTGATAAAAAGCGTTCCTTTGCTCTTGTTTAGAAGTTCTTGACTGTTTAAACCATTTGTGAGTTTGGCATTTATGGCAAAAACGGGTTTTTCGTCTTTCGCCAAGTTTAAAAAGTTTTGATGGGAAGAGAAATGCACGTTTATCTTGTCTATGAATTGAAGATTAATTTGATTTGTCTCTATGGATTGATTTATGGTTTTCACGCTATTTACAATGAATTCTTTTATTGAATCATAGCTTCTAATGAGGTTTTCTAATATCCCTTCGATGATTTTTATATTTGAATTAGGTTGCATGTATATGTCAAAGAAATATTCCTTGTTTAGGGCAAAGTGTTGAAAGTGAACGCTAATTTTTTCAAGCAGGTTATCTGTTATGGTGTTAAATAATTTAAAGAGTTCGTACAAGTCAGCTTCCATTCTAGGAAAATGATAGCATCTAATAGGAGGATCTCTTGCAATTTTTACCTTATCTCTCAGAACTAACAATTTATTCCTAAGTTCGACAAATGGTTCTAAAAACGAGCGAGTATTTTGAATAATTTCCAGGAAATTTTGTTCTAGTTTTTCTTTCTTCTCGTAAATGTTAATTATTGAATGCGATTTGCATTTCGGACATTCCTTGAATTTCTGAGATGCTTTAACTATTGATTCCCTTCCGCAGTCTTTACATACTTTCCGTCCACCCGAATCTAAAATCTCAATATTTTTAGAGTCGCATTCTTGGCATACGAAGTACTCAATTTTTTCCTCGTGCAAGCAGTCAGTGCAGCAGCTTGTCCCACAATCCTCACAATAATAAGCTAACTTGATTGTTCTTTGACAAAATCGACATAGCTGTAGATGATCTTCTGACATGCTTCTTATCAAACCTAACCTAATTTTATAAAAATCACGATATCTAGAAAATTAAGATGAAAATCACTATTTAATAAAGTGTGTTATGGTGATGTTTTGCAGAAAAAGAACTGCTAACAAGGCAAAAATTGCAGAATAAAAAGTTTTTGTGAAATAAGATTATTTGATAATTCTTATTTTTTTTCCAAGAGCTTGTCCTGGAACTCCAGCTTTCTTAAAGTGAGCTCTTACAGCACCGCTATTTCCGTGAGCTCGGGTGATGGTACCTTTTAGGTCTTTACCAGATGAAGTCGTCCAAACAACCGTTCTTCCTACTAATTTATTAGCTTCCTGTCTGTCTTTAACATTAGGAAAAACTAATATGCAATGTTTTGGGTGTAGTGTGTGACGTCCTCGTTTGTAATTTGCGATAACTCCTTCCATTCCGATTTGTTCCAGCTTGTTTGTCGACATGCAAAAACCTTAATGATATGCGTTTCTAATTATCTAGGTTAATGGTGAAGAATTTAATAATTTTATCATTTCTTCCCACGCTTGGTTGTTAATGCTCTTAATTTCTTCAACAAAATTAAAATCAGATGCTTTTTCTTCTTGAGAAATCAAGGAATTAACTGCGTCGAGAGACTTTCTTTCAATGTTTTTTATCGATTTCAGATAATTTTCCCTACTAGTACCCATTGAATATCCCTTGTATGGCTCAATGAATCTCGTTTGCTTGCTCCAAAACCAATTTGGATCTATTTTTGAATAAGGTCCTGGATTTAACACTTCTTGGCCCTCTACGGGAAAGACGTAGGGCTTAAAAGTACTCAAGCACGGCAGCGTGCTACCCGTGAACCAATGCACGGAATCCTTGCCTTTTCTAAGGTGTGACACTTGAGATCCTGTAGATTCGAAACCGCCGTGCATGCATATTCCAGCCTCGTGTTCTCTCAAAAAATCCATCATCGTTTCTGGTGTAATAGTTCCCTTCGATTCCTTCAGCATGATTGTTGATTTTCCACCCCGAGAATAAGGCGATGGCGCGTAAGAGAGATATGAACCAGAAAAAGTAGAGGCAAAATCGAAATCATTATCGTCTTTACAATATCCGCTTTGTATAGCGTGTTGGACTATGCCTTTTTTTCTGAGATCCCCTTTACCTCTTATGGATATGTCGTTTGAAATAGACCTGACACTTTTAACTTGCTCGACTATCCACCAATCATCTGCGGTTTCTAATACATATGCCTCGCTTGAATCAGCAATGATGAACGAATTGTGGTACATCCAACTAGGATCGTTATAAGCGCACCCTCCCCCTTGCCCGTGCTTTTCTAACAGATCAGTTATTATATTTAGGGCTTCCTTCGCAGATTTACCTCTTTCAAGTCCTAGTCTTAATAAATCCATCCCTAATAATCCAGTAAGCCTTAACGGTTCTAAAGTGCCCACGGCTTCGTTCCCAATCACTACAGAATGTTCGTTAGCTCCCATTTCTGCCCCCCACATCCACCACGGCTGGCTTAATAGAACAGCAGCAGTTTCGCTTGCTTGAGGAATGGAAATGTAAGTACATTGAAGCTCTTCGCCTTTCGAATATTTCGTATTGGGATTGTAGGTAATTAATTGTACTTCTGAATCTGGTCTATCGCTATTTTTTCCAAAAATTACGCTTCCATCTTGAGTTGAATTATCAAGAGCTACAAAGGTATCGCACACTACTTTACCATCTCAATAGACCGTTCCCAACTAATTGCATTAAGATTTTCTATTTTTTTAAGAAATTCTTCGTCAGATAAATCGTTGTTTTCAAGTAATAAGTTATTTACCTCGTTTGTTAATTCTTGTTCAATTTTTCTTAGTTTATTTTGATATTCCGATCTTTCAGGCTTCTCTTTTGTAGGTTTTGCAATATATGATTTAATAAAATTTACATGCTCTTTCCAATACCATTTTTCATCGATTTCATTATAAATTTTTGCTTCTAGAACTCGCTGTTTTCCGATAGGGAAAATATATGGTTTAAAAATACTTAAGCACGTAATAGAACTTCCAGTAAACCAATGAACCGATCTTTCTTTATTTTTTCCTAGTAGTGATACTTGAGCAGATGCAGTGAAATCCTTACGCTTGTGTCTACAAATATTTCCATCGTGTTCTCTTAAAAAATTCATCATTAAAGCAGGAGTGATTTCTCCTTTGTTTGCCCT
>JAEORV010000264.1 GCA_016840695.1 Promethearchaeota archaeon | reverse complement strand
GCATTTACTTTAACTTTAATCTCTTCAAAACGATACAACTCTAATAATCTGCGAATTATTTATTAAATTATTTATTTATTATAAGAAAAATTTAATTCTTGATATTCATTATTTTTTGTATGAAAAAGCGCGGATGGTTTAGCCTGGCTATAACGACACGCTCACACCGTGTAAAATCACGATAACCAAGTCGTGACTCTCGAAGGTCGGGGGTTCGAATTGAAGAAACAAATCGTTTCCTCAGGAAATTCCCCCTCTGCGCACCATTTAAGCATATTTTTATACTTATTGGGACGAAATTATATGGGCTTTTGCCAAATACTTGTGTAAAAGCATGTGTATTAAAAGAACTGATAAAACAATCATTTTTCGAGAATTAAATTCTTCAATGCAAACTATTATCTATACCATCTATATCGAGTTAATTCCTAAAAACCATAAAAATTATATTCTATAGTACATTCCACTTTATAATTACTTATTTTTTGGATAGATTTACCGTGTCGAGCTTCTTAGAATCACGAGAGTTAAGAAAAAAATATAGAAAAGTCATGAAATACTTGAGAGAAATACCAAAGTATCGCAAGACTTTAGATGAAAACGTTGAAGTAAATATTGATAAGGAGATAGGTTCAATTTTCCTCACGAGATACGAAAAAGCAAGAATCGTGGGAGCTAGAGCTCTTCAAATTAGTTTTGGAGCGCCTATCCTAGTTGATAAACCAACAAATCTGATAGATCCAATCAAGATAGCTCAGCTAGAGTTAAAATCAAAAATTCTACCATTAACGATTAGAAGAGAATATCCTTCTGGCGAATACGCAGATATCCCTATAAATAATTTGATCTTGAAAAAAGATTAAAACTAAGTTTTTTTATTGAATGCGATATTTGCCCCTTTCAGTAAGAAAATAAACCATGTTCTCATTAACTTGTTCCGCTTGAATATAACCTTTATCAATGAGGTTTTCGAGTATTTCTTCTAACTCCGCTTTTTTTAACCCCTCGATACCCAAGGGGATTCTACTCTGGTTAACTATTATCGCAATACGCGATAAAAACAATCTCTTACCCATGAACGACTCGAGCACGGTGATCTCGTTGTTTGTCAATTTCTCAAATTGATCGTGTTCTAACACTTGTTGCTTCAATGTTTGCGCGAGATCTTTCGTTTCTTTACTAACTTCTTGCTTTTTTACCTCCACGTGCTTGAGTTCAACAATATCCTTAGCCACGGGTTGTTTTTTACCTTGAGCCATCTGTTCGAGGTAAGATCTCATCTTTTCCTTGCTTTCCTCTCCTTTTTCTGAACGCTTGTTTTTTTCATTCTCCATAATAATACAATAGACAACATGATTATTAAAAAATATCTTTATGGAAATACTTGCATAACTCGGGACAATTAAATACATGGAATATATATATTAATTTAATGAAAAAGCTCTTAGAGATTAAAATTAAGGATCGCGACGACCTTAAAATTATCTTCAGACACGTGAAAAAATCCGATATTGACGGCGTTTGGAATAATTTCAATGAAGTTTTAGAAGAAGGCATTTACCTCCCGGTTTTATCGCCTGTAAGATCTGAGTGGGAAAAAACATCGTGGTTTGAAAATATCAAAAAGGAAAATGAATTATGCATCGTGGCTGTAAGTCCTAATTATAAAAATCCTCACGATATCTTAGGGCAATGTGAAATTTCCAATTTAGAATGGGAAGCTGCTGCTCACGTGGGTAGTCTGGGGGTTATTGTAAAAAAAGGATTTCGTGATTTAGGTATTGGCAGAAATTTAATAGATCTTGCTATTAAAGAATCTAAACGAGTTAATCATAAAGAAAAAATTATTCTTTCGTGTTTTTCATCAAATGAGCGAGGTTTGCATCTTTACGAAAGCATGGGTTTCAAACGCATTGGATTAAGAAAAAATCAATTTTATCTCAATTCTATTTATTACGACGAGGTTATGATGGAGCTTTCAATTGAAGAGTATTTAAAGGAAGCATGAAATGTTTACTTAATAGTTATTAAACTATGTTAAAAGGATTGTAATAAAACTAATTTACACCAATAATTTATCTAGGAAATTTTTTTATTGAACCTTATCTTATTAAATTTAATAGAAGGTTATGAGAATTTCCTACGAGCATTCATAATGTTAAAATATAAAATTGTATTAGCAGGGGCGAAAAATGTTGGAAAATCTAGTCTAATTGCCAGATTTTGCGACAATGTGTTTAATGAAGAAATGATGGATACCATAGGCGTGGCCTTTAAAAGAAAAAAAATGATCGTAGACGAGAACCGAGAATTAGATTTAACAATCTGGGATTTTGGAGGCGAAGAAAAATATCGATTCTTGTTTCCTTCTTACGTGAACGGTGCTGCTGCGGCATTGATTCTATTTGATACCACTCGAAAGGAAACTTTAGAAGATGTTGAAAATTGGGTGAATATCGTGGATGAAAATGCCGATGAAAACATAGTAAAAATCTTAATTGCTACAAAAATCGATTTAAAAGAGGAGAGGCAAATTTCCATTGAAGATGCAAAAGAACTGTGTAAAAAATATGGGTGTTATGAAAGCGATGCACCAATAGGAACATCTTCAAAAACGGGAGAAAACGTGGAGAAAGCCTTTCGAAAAGCTGCAGAAGCAATCATGAATGCAAGATTACAAAGGTGCTCTAATTGCGGTGAGATTTTTGCTAAGAAATTAAAAATCTGCAATTACTGCGGTGCCGACGCAGAGATTAAAACAGTTCAAATATAATTCTGCTTGTTTTTTTAAGTTCAATTATTTATGATTTTTTAAGAAATAAGGTTTTATAAAGCTGTTCTTATTGAATGAAGAAGAAATTTAAGTCAACATATTACCAGCTCAACGTTAGCTCCACAATAGTTACAAATCTTCAATTTTTTATTGAATAGTTCTCCACAAGACTTACATTTTTGCATGAGCCTTTTTAAAACCTCTTGCGCAGCATTTAAAAAAGCTTGTTCTACATTTTCCCCAGTTTTTGACGAAGTTTCAAGAGGTTTTCCAGTACACTTATACTCGACGCTTAATGCCCTTGCTTCTTCAATTGATATTTCTCTTTCGTCAATTAAATCACATTTCGCACCAATAATTATTTTTACTATATTTTCAGTATTCTCATCAATGATATTTATCCAATTTTTGATATCATCTAAAGATTTTCTATTAGTCGTGTCGTACAAGATCAAAGCCGCCGAAGCACCGTTCACGTAAGCAGGAAAAAGAAGGCGATACTTTTCTTCGCCACCGAAATCCCAAATGTTTGCATCAATAGATACTTTCTCATCAACTTGGATTTTTTTTCTTTTAAAGGAGACACCTATAGTTGATCGCATTTTATCAGAAAAAACATTATCACAGAATCTAGCTATTAACGAGCTCTTACCCACGTTCTCTTGACCTGCGAGTATTATTTTGTATTTTAACATTTCATGCATCAACAATACTTATAATTTTTTTATAGGTCTTCCTCTTCCCTATCGTATAGAGATGGAGGAGGTCTCATTTCTTCGATAGGTTTGGTTTTTATTTTATAGCAGAAGGTTTCAAGTTCCATCTTTGCGTTGTCTATTGAAGATTCGATTTCTTGAGTTACTTCTTTTTCACCAATGACACATTTTCCATGACCCGGATAAAAACTATTAATTTTAAGAGTGCTTAAAATTTGAAGAGAATTTATATATTCAGAAATCGATCCTGACTCGTATATATTTGTAGTTGCTCCTTTAAACAATGTGTCCCCCGTAAACATGTATTGTTTGCTAGGCTCGTATAAACAAATAGAACCAGATGTATGGCCAGGAGTTTCAACTACTTTTAACAATACATTTCCTAAATCTATAACATTTCGATCCTCGAGCCATATGTTTACTTTTAGATCCGTTAAATCACAGCCCCATTTCTTTCCTTTAGTAATTAATTCGTCAGTATTTTGTATTTTAGTTGCTGCCCATCGATGAGCCGCGATTGGACAATGGAAATAAGGATTAGAACTGATATGATCGAAATGTTCATGCGTATTAATAACAATATTTATATCTTCTATTTTTAAGCCTACTTCAGTTGTGAGCAAGTAATTCAAGCTGTTAAATTTCGTGATGATGCCAGAGTCTATTAATACATTTAAACTTTCTCCTATTATTAGATACACGTGGCAACCAGCC
>JAEORV010000263.1 GCA_016840695.1 Promethearchaeota archaeon | reverse complement strand
AAAGTGTTCAATAATAATCACATTCGATATGAAAAAAAATAGCTGATGAAAAATGGAAGAGTTTAAGAAGTTATTTGGTAGTCAGAAAGCAATGCAACTAGGATATGTCTTTAAAGATATTAAGAAGCAAGCTAAAATAATGGAATCGCTGTTTGGCATACCTCCATTTGCATTCTCCGAAGGAGAGCCCAAAACTATCATATATCGAGGCAAGGAATCAATTGTTCACCTTTCTCTCAGTATAAGTAGATTTTTTAACACACAATTAGAATTAGTACAATGGAACTCAGGAGAGTGCGTACATAAAGAATTTTTGGATCAAGGAAGAGAAGGACTACACCATATAAGTGTATTTGTTCAAGACTTAGATAAATACATTGAAGAAATAAAAAAAATTGGCATAGAGATCACCATGTTAGGAGAGACAGGACCTTCTCATTGGGCGTATCTAGATACTGAAGAGACTTTTGGTATCATAATCGAAGTTCAAGAAATCATGAGTGGTAGCAGAAGGCGAAAAAGAGAAAGAGAAAGACAGAAGTAGTCATAAATATCGTGCTTGATAAGAATGAATGAAAACTTCGATAAAGACGTTTTATTACAAGTATTGAAAACTCGTGAGTTAAAAGAGTGGTTACTTTCGAGAAGATGGTTTTCACACAAGTCAGAATTGTCTGACCTACAATTTGAGGTGTTATTAGATTATTTTGAAGTAATCGGTGGAGATATAATAACTACCGTTATTAAAATTACGAAAGCTGGGTATGACAAGAGATACTTTATACCTTTCTTGCGTTTTGAGGAACTTGCAAACATCCTTGAAGAAAGCGAAAGGATTGAGGAAAACTTGCGCAAATTACAAGAAAATTCATTCCTGGGCGCTATTAATTTGCTTGAGGCAGAATATTGCCTTCTTTTCTGGAAGACGATTTTCTCTAGGATTATTTTTATTAATGATTTAGATGAAAAGTTCAAATATTTTATCGATGTTACTAAAGATCATGACAAGTACGATATTTCTCTCAAACAGTTAGGAGAAGGTAATACTACGAATTTATTATTCAAGTTAAAAATTCGCAAGAAAGACGAGCCAGATCATAAGCTTGCTTCAATAGTAGTGAAATCGTATAAAAACTACATTGAGAACCTAGAAATCTTAAAGCTCACTACATTGATGAAAAACAACTTTAAACACGCACCTAAACTCCTGGGATCGATAAAAATTGGCGAATTTAAGGCTATTGGGATTATAGAAAAGGTATCTAATATTGGAAATATTGGAGCTGTATATTGGAACGAGCTTAACGACATGATTTTCAGAATTTTTGAAGATGTTAATGGAAATTATTCTCAATTTGAGGATAAGCACCAGATTTTCGAATTAATCACGAGAAATTGCGTCACTTCCTTAGATTTTTCTAGCGAAATAGGTCATATTATCAAGAAAATGCATAGAGCATTAACCATTTCTGAATCGAAAGATGAACATTTTAGCTCAGAAGTCATAAAAACTCAAAAATGCCTGGAACCACGCGTGAGCTACATCCATTCCATCATCTTGAACCTTAAATTTACGATAAAACAATTGACTACCAATTCATTTTTCGACATTTCACAAATAAATTCCATTCTAAACGACGTATCAGAAGTACTTGGGAATCTCCTATTCAGAATTAGGGATACCTCCATCAGCATGCAAACACTCCATCAAGATCTACACATGGAACAGGTGTTATATAACACCGTCAATGAAAAATACGAGTTTTACTTTACTGATTTTGAAGGAGACCCGCAACTTTCCCCCGAAGAAAAAAAAAAGAAATTGCCAATTGAAAAGGATTTGGCATCGTTTTTAAGGTCCTTGAGTTACATCAAGTACAACACGCTCTTAGGTTACATCAATGAAAAAGTTGCTAAGAGTGATGACAAAGAATCTCCAGAAAAAATTCTTCACGATCTATTATTTCTTAACGAAAATAGAGCCAACATCCCTGTATTTGATATTTTACTAAGAGTGCTCAACATCTGGGAGAACAAGCTCACAGAGATCATTCTACGAGAGCTAGACCTTACCACAGCACTGCTAGATTTTTTCACGATTGAAAGAACACTACAAGAGATCAATTACGAGATCTTGTATAGACCTGATAAAATAATCGTGCCATTATTGGGATTAAAAGAAATGTTTGAAAAGAAAAAAAAAGAAAAAAAAAACTAATACTGAGTCCTTAAAGTATAGATACCGACATCTAACGAGAATATCCACCCAGAAAACAGTGCCATCCATTCAAAAAACGTGACTGCTGATTGAGGAACGTTAGAAATATACAAGAACATGAAAATCGTGTTGATGGTTGCCACGAGTAATCCTGGGAATGCGTGCTTGTTAGTAATCGTTGGTATTGTTATAACTGCAAACCCAAAAAACCCATGAGACATCATTCCAAAGAAAAACACTAAAAATGCTCCGTAAAAGTGATAACGCCACCAAGAATCTTCAGGAAATACACCTGCCATTATCGTGCCTATAAAAGCAAGCACGCTACAGGCAAACCAAACATTCGTTAGTTTTGTATCCGTTCCTTTTTTCCGCAAAAAATAAAACAAAAACAATGCTGTGAATGGTTGTACAAAAGATTGCAGAACCATTCCAATGGTAAAAACGACATGAGCATTGTTTGGTGCAGAATAAACTGCCCCAAGATCGCTGATATAGTGCGTGAAAATGCTATAACTGGTACCTGTTAACGTGTACAACGCAACCGATATGATTATGGTTATAACGCTTATCGCTAGCCCTAAAAATATGAATATACTTCCATTGATTTTCTCGTAAAACTTTTCAATTTTGTCCATGATATCACGATTAACTAATACATATTTGCATTTGAAATTCTACATCAAATAAATAGTTTTGATAAAGCTAATTAGAATTCAAGTTATAGTGAAAAGTATCATGATTTTTATACATGAATTTTCTCTTAATATTTATTAAAATAATTAAAGGGATCATGCATGACTGACGAGAAAAAGTACAAGCTAGCACCTATTAAAAAAATTTTTTCAAAAAAAATTAAAGATCCGGAAGGTTTATCTGAAAAAATCATAGAAATTTCGTTAAACCTGGGAATTCTCACGAAGAACGAAAGCGAAGTTCTTTTAAAATTAAAACGTGGCGAAAAAATCGATCTTTCAAAGAAAGAGGTTAATTTAATTCTCGAAAAATTGCTCGTTAAAGAAATTATCGAGTTAATTGAGAAGGAATAAGTATCTAAAAGATTAGTCGAAAAGGTCAATCTCCACGAGATCGATCACGTTTTTTATTACCCGATACACTTTATCCATCTTGGCCTCGCAAACCTCCTCAGATAAATAGCGATCAGCGACTTTAATAGCTATGACATCGTCTTGAAAGTTCTGAATCGCCCGAGTAATGATTTCCTTCTCAAATTTCATAGATTCTTGAATGTCGTATAACTGGAGTAAATTTATTGCTTTATACAACAATGTAAGGACTTCATCCTCGTTTATTTCGAAGACATCGTTCACGCATAACCAATCGCTAGTTTGAGTCATACTTGTGAGGTCAAATTATTAATTTTTTTTCATGTGTTCTTATGATTAAAATAGAAATAGGAGTATTAAAAACTTCAAGAGTCCAATTTTTAACGATTTTTGATCAGTAAAATCTTGATAGAAAACAATTTATACTAAGCTCGAAATATGATCTTGTATTAAAAAAACTAATCAGATAAAAGAAAATATTTATGAAAAATAAACTTGGTTACTTAGTTTTAGTCTTCGAGGTTATTTTTTGCATTTTGTTCATTATTGCTATAATTTTTATTTTTGCCTTGGAACCAAATTCTTTGTATGACTCTCCTCAAGTGTTTATTTTATTACTTCTTGCTGTTATTTTTGGAGGCTCTGGATTTGCCCTGATACTTTTCCACGATATTAAGGAGAATATTTCACGAGTTAAAAAAGCTAAATGTAAGAATTGTGATAATAGAAATAGATACTCAGCTATATATTGTTAAAAATGCGGCGAAAAGCTCTAATTTCGTTCAAATCTCCTAAATAATGACGATCTATAAATATAGTTATTTCTCTTTTTTTAAAAGCTAATAACGGGAGTGTTAAAGTTTTGCGTAAAATATTGCCCCCCAGAAATAATCTTGTAGATCCCCAATCAAAACACCACT
>JAEORV010000262.1 GCA_016840695.1 Promethearchaeota archaeon | reverse complement strand
ACTGAAATAATTCATATTAGTTCAAATCAGATATATGTATTGCCCGGCCAGAATGATTATTTTATTAGACAGTATGTATTTGCGGCAGACGATGCCCAAATACTATTCTATGACGTTACTGGCTCTACTTATAGAGAAGATGGAGAAGCTGCATTTATAGGTTCTGGTGCAAACGCTGGGAATTTTTTAGCATTAAAAGGTAATCTTAGAATCGATAAAACAAGAATTTACGAGGTAAGAGCATATACACAAACAAGCAATCCAAATGGTCTTGGTAGGTTATCTCACTCTGCTGCAGGAAACCCAGCAACGACAAATACATTTCTAAATGGCGAAATCAATAGGAGTAAGTAATGAACGAAAGGATAAATAATTTACAACATTTTAGACAGGCAGTTATTGAATTAGGTTTAGCTATAAACCCTAAACTCTTTAAACAAGAATTTCTCGAAAATCCATCAGAAGAGGTTATGCAACAAATTGAAGCAAAAGATATTGAAATTTCTAAAAGAGAAAAAATTAAAGTTATCTATGATGAGATGGTTAAAGATGTTTACGATGAAATGGAAAAAGTTTTTGGTACTAGAAATGATGTATCGGTAACTGCTTTTGCTGCAACTTATGAAGCAATGTTAAAACGTCCTGAAAATTATATTGATAATGAATTAGGACTAAATGATGCCTCAGCGGTTACAGCGTTTGCGCAGTCAAAAATATCTTCCTCAGATGCTTACGGAGTTTATCGATTAAAAAGAATCGCTCATTATGAGACAGAAAAGGTAGCTATTTTAAATGGATAATAAAGTTCTTTTAAAAAAATATGAAAGGCAAAAGCTTTGTAATGGTCTGCATTCGGATGAATTCGAATGCAAATGCTCCTATAAATCTTGTCGATCCACTATCATAAATATTCGATTAATTAAAGCATATTCTGAATTTAGACGCATTTTAGGTGTTTCTTTAATAATTAACTCAGGTATTCGATGTACTCAGCATAATTTTGATGTTGGAGGATCACCAAGATCTAGGCACTTAACCGGAGAAGCTATTGACATTTCAAAAAGAACATTAAATCATTTATCAGATGAAGAAATTGAACATGCAGCAAAAATTGCTGGGTTCACTTTTATTAAAATTTATAGCACATTTATCCATTTAGATGTGCGCTAACCATTGGAGGAAAGAATGAGTGAAGAAGAAAAAAAGGAAAAATTTAAGGAAATTCTAAAAGAAGAACTTAAAGTATCAGGCACGAAACTTAAAGAAAAAGGTATCGAACTAGCTAAAGAAGCTTTAGAAGACGTTGCACTTGAAATGAGCGATATGATGGCCAGAATTGCTGTTAGAACTGAAAATAAAGTAGACGATACTTATCTAATCCTTAAACCACTTCTTGATAAAGAATTGGACAAAATTGATGGCCAAGAAGGTTAAAAAACCTACAGTCTGGGAGGGCATTAAGTCCTCCCTTATTTTGATTTTAAAATCCTATTTTTCTAAAGATAGGATTTTGTCTTTTATAGAAAAAAGATTAATCAAATGGGCACTCAAGAAATTATGTATTGTAGGAGGATTCAAAGTCTGGTTAATCACATTTATTGTTGGAGAAATTATAGAAGAAGCTGATGAACATTTAATTGAACCTGCATTCAGAAAAATAGGTTTTGTTGCTGATAAATGGGACGGTCAAAAAATTTACAAGAAGGTGAATAATGCACAAGATGTTGATACTTGGCGTGATAATATTAATAACGTGTAGTAGCTGCAATCCCCCTACTATTGAGGAGCCTGTAAAGATGTATGCCATTAGTTTAGAGTTTTCCGAAGCAGGTGTAGGCTTAAAAAATCTAAATATAAAAGATGATTATAAATTAGTTGGTGAATGGATCGAAGAAGTAGAATTTCAATCTCTTAATAATATCCCAAAAGACTTAATGTGTTTTTCATTAGAAAGATGGCTCACATTAATTAAGCCAAAATTTAAAGAAGGCGCTAAATATTATCGGGATTCTCATTAGTTGGTTTTTCAATGTCTTTGAGGCATTTTAATAATCCAACTCTTCCGGTGCATACTTTCTTAAAAGCTTAACATTGCGATCCAAAGCTTTATCATACTCCTTTGCCCATTTTTTATGGTAAGTGTCCCCTTACGTCAAGTTGATTTATTCTTTTAATATTGTATGTTTGACTCATGAAAAATTCCTTTATGAAGCTTTTGAAAAAGTCTGCCCAACCTTTGAAAAAATCAAAACAGGCAAAGCAATGTCAGACTTCCGATGTGAATAACGAAAAGAAAACTCATCAAGGTAAAGCTGTAAATGCTTCCGAGAAACCGAGTGATAAGTCCCGTGAACCGACCGCTTAAACTGTGACCAGAAACCTTCGATAGTATTAGTGTGAACGTCACCGTCAACATACTGGCCTTTACTATGATTTATTGATTCATGTAAATGACCTAATTTTTTAACATCATTGTAACTATTTGACTCGTCGGTAACGATAACCGAACTATCTGCAACCATACCCTTAATTAACGGCATTAGAGTTATTTTTCTAACATTCAAGACAACTTTAGTTTTGAGTTTGCCGTTACGTTCAACTGCCCCAAATACAGGCGTTTTCTTAGCTGCTCCACGGCCTCTTTTACCTTTAGCCTTTCCACCTACATAGGTTTCATCTAGTTCAACTATTTCATTCCCACCTAGCGGCCCATCGTCATCGGACATGAGAAGTCTTATTTGCTTGGCCATTCTCCACGCACATTTATAAGTAACACCTAATTGACGCTCTAATTCTTTGGCGGCTACTCCATTTTTAGATTGTGACATGAGAAAAATAGCATGAAACCAAAGGGTTAAGGGTGTACTTGATTTATGAAATATTGTGCCCTCTGTGGGTGAAACTTGATAACCGCATTTACAAGCGTATGATTTACGGCCCTTAACATGGTAAAAGTCTTTCTTGTCGCAAGTAGGACAGGTTAAGCATTTGGGCCACCTATTCTTAAAAATGAAGTCTAAACAAGCTTCATCTGTAGGAAAGTCGTTTTTTAAGTTTTTGATTGTATATTTCATGGCTTACACCCCAAATACTTTAGTTAACCGCTTGATATTCATACTTTTAATTTCTTCTTTAACCTTTTTAGGGTTAAGATGGTAATCGTTTTCCCAATACCTTTTTGCGGCTACGTCATGTTTCCAACAAAAAATCAATGTTTTAGAGTGGCCAACGGTACGCATACTTGCTCGCTGACCACATATAATACAATTTTTAACCTTTCCCATTACCCTAACCTTAGAAAATATGATTTTTCGTATCTTAGTCTTTTCTGTCTTTTCTCAATTTTCTCTTTAATTTCAGCATCTTTTATAGCTATTCTTTTTTGTCTTTCTTCTTGGTTTTCTTTGCTTATTTCTTTTGGTGTGTAATCAAAAAAATCAAAATTGTCGTCTAGTGTTTTCATTTTATACCCCTTGGTTAAGTATCTAAAATCAGTATAGCACCATTTTTACTTGTTGTCAAGGGATAGTTACCAACTTTTTTTTCACTCATCACTACCTCCTGATTTTAGTTTGTTGAGAAAGTCCCTGGCTTTTTTGCCGCCAAAATGACCATAACACGCGCTTATTTCGTCGTCGTATTCTACAAGATTAAAGTCGGAGGTAATTATCGAGTTCTCATACCAGCTTTCTGTATCTCCATAAAACTTAATAACCTCTATCGCCTCATCCAACTGCCCTTGAAGTTCATCAATCTTTTGATCCATTACAAGAAACAAGTCTGCTGTACTTTTTGCATTATATTTCTCTTGAACTTCTGAAACTCTTTTTAGAAATTCAATATCTTTTTTAATTTCTAAACTCTCATTCTTTTCCATTGCAATCACCTATTTAGTATTAGCTTCATAAACAAAGTTTATAAAATCCAAACTAATATTCCCTTTTTTATGCTCTAGCTTAATTTCATCGTACTGTTCACTCACATCGGTGAATGGGTAGTCTTTGTCATATTTACCATCATCAAAGAACGCTTTTGCTACTACCATTATTTTCTGGTCTAAACTTGCTTCATTCATATCCTCATCCTCTCTCTTTGGGGTTACTTATCCTCACAATTAATGCAATGATTATCGAAATGCTCACTATCTAAAACATATTCTCCACAATAGTTGCACCATTTTTTAATTGGAGTGATTTTCCATAAAGAG
>JAEORV010000261.1 GCA_016840695.1 Promethearchaeota archaeon | reverse complement strand
CATAATCTATCTTTTTCAATTCTTGCTGTAGGTGGTCGAATTGAATGAAGCATTGGGGACATCCAACAACTATTGCATCGATTTGGGCCTCTTTCATGCTTTCCAGCTTGTTGTGTACCATTTCTAATCCTGAATCGGGATTATCCGCTCTGGCAAAACTACCTCCACAACAATCCATTTTGTTAACATAATCGATACTCATAGCTCCAAGATCTTCAATTAGACTGTCAAAAATGTGTGGTTCCATTGGATCATCCATTTGTATCTTATTGCTTGGTCTTAAAAAGTGGCACCCATAGTGAACAGCAACTCTTAATGAATTTAATGGATATTGTATTTTTTCTTTAATGTTATCCTTTCCCAGCTTGTGAATGAATTCAACGAAATGAAAGACATCTGATTTACCTTCAACTTCTAAATCAATCTCGTTTAAATAAGAATTAATTCGCTCTCTATAACGACTATCGACTTTTATTTCGCTTCTAATTCCTTTTAAAGTTTCAAAACATCCATTACAGGGAGTTAGGATGTTCCGGTTCTCGTTTTCCGCAAGTGCTAAATTTCTGGCTGCGGTAATGGAATAAGTGAGTTGATTGAAATTTTTAATTCCATTCGGCTCGGGACAGCACGAAAATCTCGGATTTTCTGTGAAGTTTATTCCAAAAACATTCAAAATCCTTTTAACTGATACTTCTATAAACGGAAGCCTATATGATATCATGCAACCTGGAAATAATGCATATTCTTGCTTAATCACGAAAAATCTCCTTGCTATAATGTTTTATTCCTAATTCTGATTCAATAATCAAAAATTTTTTTAATGTTCTGAATATATTAATTTTACTTAAAATGTATTAATTCATCATAAAATATATAACTTTGGTTATAACTATATAACTAATATAACTATAACCTAATGGATATCAACTTTTATTTATTGAAAGCTTTCACAGTTCTAATAATGAAAATATTAAATTTATCATGTTTCAGAAAAAAAAATATGAAAAAAAAATCGAAAGTTGTTAATCTATGCTTATCGAAAAATTTAATTACCTATTAGCAAATTTTTCGTTATAAATATTTAAGGCTTGCTGCATTGCTTCTTTTAATGCAGGTTCTTGATCTTTATCTATTAAAATTCTCTTCATCATCGTTTCAAATATTTCTATTATTTGTTTGACCGCATTAACCCGTTCAGCAGAATTCATGTTGCTTAATTTACTTAGATCTGTTTTATATTGCAATTGCCATTCTCTAATAGTTTTCCATATAAAACCTCTTATAGCTCTCTCAGGAATTGGAATATATTTATCTATTAATTTACTGATTGCTATTATAATATACTTTTGATCGGAAGCAACATGTAAAGTTTTGTAGTACTCTTCTGCCTCTTTAACGGACTTAGGCCTAAATTTTAAATCTATTATTTTCACCTATTAATAAGGTTTATTCATTGGAAATTATAGAACGATGATTTATTTCATCTAACGATATTACTTAATAATATAATAAATGAGTATATAAATCCACCATCATAAAACTTTTAAAAATATTTCAACACATATTTTTTTCATTCAACAGAATGAAGATATTAGAAAATAAAGAATATTGGTTGTAGTAATCTTCCAATTCTTGATAATTGATGGGTTCAGTAGAGGTTTTTAATTCTTATCAGGATAAAGAAGATTAGAAATAAAGAAAAAAATAAATCATAAATGAATTTTTATAGTCTAGTAATGTACCTGTCGCGCTCCCATTGGCTCACATTTATTCTATAGGCGTCAAATTCTTCAAGCTTTGCGTAATAGAAATTTTTAAAAGTGTCTTCGCCAAAAACCTCTTTCATGAAGTCAGATTGTCTAAATTCCATTAACGCTTGTCTCAAGCTTCCTGGTAACGAAATAATCCCCGATTTTTCAAGATCTTTTGTCGAAAAGTGGTACACATTTTTATCCGTGGGTTCCACGAGTTTAATATCTCCTGAAAGAATACCATCCAATCCCGCCGATAACAAGACTGCGAATTGAAGATAAGGATTTCCGGCAGGATCTGGGCATCGAATCTCGCATCGCGCAGCGTTCGGTCTTCCATGAAAGTCTGGAACTCTAATTAATGGCGAACGATTTCGGAAACCCCATGCCACGTAGACAGGCGCTTCGTAACCTGGCACTAATCGTTTATATGAGTTAGGCCAACTGCTTAACACGGCACACATTGACCTTGCGTGTTTCAATTGACCTGAGATCCATTTTTTCATTAATAGAGAAATATCTGCCTCGTCAGATTCGTCGTAGAAAATATTTTTACCATCCTTCCATAGACTCTGGTGAACATGCATTCCCGAGCCATTAATACCTGGGAAAGGTTTTGGCATGAATGTAGCAGTCATGTTATTGTGAGCTGCGACGGTTTTAATTATGGTTTTTATTGTTATGGTATTATCCGCAGATTCAACACCTTTATCGTACTTAAAATCAACTTCGTGTTGGCCATAAGCAACCTCGTGATGTAACGCTTCAATTTCTATTCCCATGGCGTCGCAATATTCAGCGATGGTATATCTCATCATTTCGTTTATATCGTAAGGATCGTAATCGAAATACCCTCGCATGTCGGAAGGCTTAAACGCTTCCTTCGTATCCTTGTTTAATATGAAAAACTCCATTTCAGGGGCGCAGTAAAACGTGAATCCGTTGTCCTCAGCTTTTTTTACTGCTTTTTGAAGGATATATCGAGGGTCACCTTCATACCGATTGCCATCAGGTTTGTAAATATCACATATTACTCTCGCGACTTTATTTTGCTTCCTCCAAGGCAAGATATAAAAAGTGCTTGGATCAGGTATCGCGATCTTATCGCTTTCTTCAATTGCTCCATATCCAGTGATGCTGGAGCCGTCAAAATTTTCTCCTTCTTCAAGGAAGTCTTCTATGCGCTTTGAGTTAATTTCAAAGGATTTTATAATCCCATGAATATCGGTAAATTGAAGGTAAATGAATTTAATGTCCTGTTCTTTTACCGTCTCAATTACTTTATCACATAATTCCTTCCTTTTCGAATCGTCTTTACTTATCATTTTTATTAACTTTATTTTATTTCTTTTTTTTTTAAATTTAGAATACAATTTAATAATATGCAATCATATTTAAAAACTATTCTATTTTTTGCAATTCAATTAATCAATTCTGCACTCAAACCGACAAAAAACAAACTAAATTGAAAATAATCCGACAAGTTTATTAAGGTAGTAATAGATATCATATATTGTAATTAAAATGATAGAAAAAAGAAAAGATGAAGAATTAGATATTGAAATTTTAAGATATTTAAGCGAAGATGGCAGAAATACTAAGAGTTTTTTAGCAGAAAAATTAAATAAATCCCCTAATACCATTAAAGCTCACATTAATGCTTTAGAAACTGAAAAAATAATAAAAACTTATGGTGTGCAAATTGATTACGAGAAAATAGGTTATGATATAATGGCTGTTATCGAACTTACGATCTCCAAGGGTAAAATGATAGAAGTTGAAAAACAAATTTCAGATATTCCTAATGTTTATGCTGTATACGATATTACTGGTACTTACGATGCGCTATTGCTAGCAAGATTTAAAAAGCGTAGTGAACTGAGCGATTTAATAAAAAAAATAAATTCCAACGAGTTTGTCATTCGGACCAACACTCATCTCATCTTAAATGTCATTAAAGAAAGTAGTAGTTTCAAAGACTTAATTGATAATGAAAAATTATAAGATATATATTAATCAATAAATTTAAACAATAAGGATTAATAAAAGAGTGGTTTAATTGGTTTATAACGGAAATAGAAAAATATCTAACAGAATAACCATAGCACTTGATGATAAAACTTTTGAATTGTTGAAAGAACTAAAAGGAGAATCGAGCAATTCACAGTCGGAAATTCTTAGGAAGTCTATAAGATTTTATCATAAATTTAAAAAAGTTATAGGATACGATAAAAATAATATGGCGGAACGAGTGGTGACCTATTTAGATTTGTTATCTCATGGCGAGCATATTATCCTTGATGTAGATCACTATCTTTCATTTTTAAAATTCATAGAAGAATCTCCTGAGAGCGATAAGTTTTGGTTGATTAATAAATCAATTGGTAAAGCTCATGCTGAAGAGTTTTCTCAACATTTTAGCTTTCCAACAGTTGAGAATGTTATAGGGCGATTAGAAACATGTAATTTC
>JAEORV010000260.1 GCA_016840695.1 Promethearchaeota archaeon | reverse complement strand
TTTAGTTATTCATTTTTAGATTTTATAAAAGTTTACGATTTTGTGAAAATAAGAATTATTTTCGATTTTTCTAATAAAGAAAAAGAATTTCATGCCCTCTTACTTAAAAAATAAATATAAATATACCTCTCAACATAAATATTATAGATAATTTAAAAAAAGGATTTTCAGAATGAGTGAAGAGAAAGACGAATTAAGAAAGCTGATCATGTTGATTTCCGAGTTACGAGCAAAAGACGAGGAAAGATACGAAGCTCACGTGAACTTCATGAACGAAACGATAAAAATGATTAGCGCAATCGAATCGCAGATGAACAAGCATTGGGCCACTGTGTTAGAGTCCTTAAAAGATTTAAACGAAAATATAACCTCGAATTTGGAAACTCTTTTAACAGGTATCAATCCAATAGGTTTGAGAGAAACTTCCAAATCGCTAAACGAGATAATGGACACCATGAACAAGAGCATTCAATCCATGAACTTAGAAAAAATTATTAGCGAGTTAAAGTTCATGAAAGCGGGGGGAGTATATTCCATGGCGGCACCAATGGCAGGACAAGTTGCTGAGGGGGAGGTTCCCGAAGAAATTGCTGCTGGTTTGAAACCTCCTCCTGGATTAAAGACTCCTGGAAGTAAAACTGCCGCAAGTGGCGATGGCGATGTGGAATGGGTAGACCCAACCGAAAACAGAAAAGCTCAGGACGACGATGACGACGACAGCCGCCTCCTTAAGCCGTCGGATTTCTTTGGAATGTAGTTTTTTACGTTGGTTTTACGATTTCCATGTAAGCGCCTAATCGTGTTTTAATCTGTTCTACATTTTCTCCTATTTTATTAAAAATTATTGATGTAATGGGAATATCTAGCTTTTTCCTTACTTTTTCTCTTAGCATGGGATAGCAATTAGATATGCTATGACATCCAAAAAGTTGGTTAAAAATAATACCATCAACATTCATCTTTTTCGCGATTCTTTGATATGAATCCGTGAGCGTGTTGTTATCGCATCCAATACCCTCCGTCGCGGCATTGAGCAAATAACGGGCATATTCTTCAACGGGATTCGTTCCTTTAGAAACCGGTATTTCTTCAAGAAGCCCTAAAATTTCCCAATCCGCGTATAGCGTTCTTGCTCCTTGTTCATACAAGAATTCTTGAGTTTCTGGTTCCCAACCCCCGAATACGGGCGTTAAAAGAATGCGCGGCATTTTAGAAACGTCCATTCCAATCCCCTTTCTTATTCTTTCTCTCATTTCCTTAACTAGATTGGCAATATTTTCTAAATATCTTTGGGCATTAGAGTTATAATCTTGAAAACTGATGCCTAATAAAGATAAAATTTCTGCAAAAGTAGCCGGATTACACGGATAAAAATCTTCTGCGCTTATCTCGTAAATTATTGTTTTATAATACCTTTTTACTTGATTTCCAATGCGAAACTGCTTGTTCAAGCTGTTATCAGCAACGTGATTCCCAGTAATATCTTCTAAATCCGAAATAGCGTTTGTAATGTTCTCAGTTAATAATTCTAAAGCATTTCCAATGTTTCTTGAAGGAATATCGACCCAAATCTGCCTCGGTACTAATTTTCGTAGAGATTCGTAATATTTATTAAACGCACTACAACGTATGGCAAAATTCATGTTGGCGTCTACATTCTTTCCTTTTGAGACGTGCATGCCATAAAGCCCCTTAATACCATAACAAAAGTCGCTTGAAATCCCATTTTCAACTCCAAGATCGTACATTTCATTATATTTCACATTAATTGATTTAAGTACTTCGTCGAGAATAGTGTCAAATATTTTTAAAGCGTCAAACTGCTTTATAAATCCTAGAAGCTTAGTTGTTAAACCCCAACCTAATATACTCGTAGCTGAATTTAAAGCAACTAAGTATTGATTGATGTTAAACGATTCCATGCGTATGGGAAATACTGGAACAGCGCCAGCAGCAAAACTCAAGTCCGAGAAGGGTAATACTACTGAAATTAACTTTTTTCTTTCCCGAAACTTCTGCTTTTTCAAGTATTCGCGCCCCGATAGAAAGTTATACGCCATTTTCAAAACGGAAGTAAAATTAATTACATCATCCGTAAATACACTCATTTTTACATCATCTCCATGAACGCCTCAACACGGGTTGATAATTGACCTCGGTTAGCGCGGGAATAATCTCTTTCTAAATTCAATACTTGAATGCCTTCTTCTTGCAATTCTTTCTTTAAAAAACTCTGAAAAATGTTAATATGGTCGCAAAATTTGATGATATGGTTAATCACACGCAACTTCTTCCCCTTTTTTTCTTGGTGCTCTTTAATAATCTCCTTGATTTGGGTAACTTTATTTTCAAAATAGTATGGGACCGTGTGATCTCCATTTTTATTGTTTTCGAATCTCTGTACGAAAAAATCAAGAGGATCGTCATTGGATGTAATTTCTTCTTCTTCAAATACTTGAGAAAAGTACGCATCACCTACCCACGTATCAAAATACTTGATATCTCCTCCACTCTCTTCAATTAGATTAATCAGGTAATCGCCAATGAAGATTGAACATCCTGTAAAAAATATATCAACTGAATCTTTAGAATTCTGAGCATGATTAGGATTATTTGCTTGAATGAAGTCTTCCAATTCAGGAAGTATTACTGGACCATATAAAATGGCCTTTTGGAAGATCTTTAACTTGTCTACACCAGAAATATCAAGGTCATTGATATCAGAAAGTTTTTTCTTGAATAGATTGTATTTTCTAATGCTCTCTATAATATCCTGTTTTTTTATTTCCCTTCCAATTAGTTTTTCAAGTTGTTGTTTTAGATCTAATAATTCTAGCTTGAAATATTTCAAAGCTTCGGGATCTTGAGTGTATGAAATGTAAAAGTTCAAACGGGGTATCTTAAAATATTTTGTGATTATTTCAGATGTACATATGTCTGATACGCAATGGTTTGATACGAGAAAATGATCAATTAGATTTAGGAAATGATATTGGCTTGGTTTTAATGAGAATAATCCAATACAACTTTGCGCAAAACTACAAGTGGATGGAGGCAAATAATCGTTGCTTGCATGCATTAAATCGTCGTTTCCCGCAAATATCATTCGCAAGGGAATAAATCCCGCAGCATCTAATAACTCTTCTGGGATATTATCGTGTCCCATGAAACCAATGATTTTTTTTCCTTGATCCTTTTTTTCTCTCAGATAATCTGCGTAATCAGATAAAAGTTCTATGGCATCCATTTTTTATGAAATTCTTAAATTGTTTATATAAACGATTTCTAATAAAATTAAAAGCTCTTTTATCTAAAAAAGAATCAATACTTCATAAAATTTACTCGTATACAAAATAATTAGGTCGTAAAAAATTACTAAAGGATGAGAATAAATACTTTAGTCAGAATAAATTATTTATTACTTTTTACCTTGAGCGATCAAAGCTGCCCCAATTGCTCCCGTTAGTTGAGGATACTGAGGTGTATGAATTTCAAAATTTAATTCCGCTTCCAGATATTTTTTAACAGCAACATTTTTCGCAACGCCTCCACAAAACACAAGTAAGGGCTCAACCCCGATGCGTTTAGCCATGCCGGCAACCCTTCTTGCAATGGATTTGTGAATGCCGCTCGCAATATCGTGTTTAGGAGTGCCTTTGGCAAAGAGGGAGATTACTTCCGACTCAGCAAAAACTGTGCACGTACTTGAGATCGCAGAAGGTTTGTTGGATTTTAACGCCATGTTCCCTATTTCTTCAATTGGAACCTCTAATGCGTGTGCCATGACCTCTAAAAATCTTCCCGTGCCTGCGGCGCACTTATCGTTCATCTGAAAATCAATAACGCTACCAGTTTTTTGCGACATGACGATTGCCTTGCTATCTTGCCCACCAATATCAATAACCGAATGAGCGTTAGGGTAAAAATATTGAACACCCCTTGCGTGTGCGGAGATTTCTGTAATTCGATCATCTGCAATGTCAATTGAATTTCTACCATAACCCGTAGACATCACGTACACGTCGCTTCTTTTTAAATTGTTCTTCTCCAATATCTCGTTAAATAAATCGCTTCCTATTCTTTTGAAATCGTAGGTCGAGCGGTTTACCCTGTGATCAATCATAGTAGTATCGTCTAATAAAACTAGTTTAGTCGCCAGCGATCCTATGTCAATTCCAATCGTTTTCAAGTATTTTACACTTTTATTGTTTCTTTTTTAAGCT
>JAEORV010000259.1 GCA_016840695.1 Promethearchaeota archaeon | reverse complement strand
ACCTGCTATATTTCCTATTTGAAGTATTTTTTTTTTTTGTAAATCATCCATTTTATATCACATTTCATAGATTTTTATTGATACTGAAAATATTGAGATTCACATCTTAAAGCTTATCATAATGAACTATTGAAGTTAAAGAAGAAATAGTTAAGGTATAAATGAAATATGATGATTTTATTTTTAAATTATATATTGTATTCAATATTGAATTATTAGATGTCGTCTAGAAATCATTTGCTACATGCGAAATTTAAATTAAACCTAATTGTGTTTTACCTTGATTTTTCTTTTATAAAGTACATAAACCAATCCAAATCCAGACATAATCGAGACAATAATCAACTCTAATGGAAATCCCGGTATTTGCGGGAGGTAATACCTGATTAAATTATGAGTGCTCGAAAGCGTGAAAATATCAGGTCCGCTGCTCACGAGGTTGATTTGAACATAGTATATCTTGTTTATTGAAGTTGTATACGAAACAGAAGGATTATCGCCTGTATCTGAATCAACAAGAAAAGAGCTTTCAATATTAGTGCTCATGGGGCGCTGTTTGAGGAGATACATCTCAAAGTTGCCAATTCCGTTCCGGGTTAAGTTAACTTCTAAAGTTTGGCTTTGATTTACGGCGCATAAGAAAAAAGCGGTATTTCCCGTTTCTAAACTTTCAGGCGGGATGGTAACGTCCGCTCTTGCGTTTGTTGCTGAAATCACGGGCAAGAGAAGTACCATTAATAAGAGAATTTTTTTGTATTTCATTTCTCGTTGGGCGAAAATGTTTGTATTAAATATAATTTATTATAATTTTAACACTTATTTAATTTTTACAATCTTATTTCTGGCAAAATTGACGAGCCCATCTAAGGAAATTATCTCTTGTAAAAATGCAGGCATTTTTTTTACCTTGAATTTCTTGTTTAATGTTAGGTTTTTGATAATCCCCTGTTCGAAATTAAGTTCTATTTCGTCACCCGTATTTAAATCTTTTATTTTGTTGAATTCAATTATTGGTAATCCAATATTTATTGAATTTCGAAAGAAAATCCTTGCAAAAGAAGGTGCTATAACGCACTCAATTCCCGCAGTTTTTAATGCGAGTGGAGCTTGCTCCCTGCTTGAACCACTTCCAAAGTTTGAACCCCCGACTAAGATCGAGGCACCCAGTTCTTTTTTCCTCTGCTTAAAAACGGGATCCAGGTCTTCCATGCAATGTTCTGCCAAGAAGGTAGGATCTGATTTTACAAGGTACCGTGCGGGAATTATCAGGTCCGTGTTAATATTTCTTTGATCGTATTTTATTACTATTCCTTTCAAAACTCATCACTCTTGTTATTTTTTTTATTAATAATTTGAATTATAGATATTCAGGCGAGGTAATGTATCCCTTAACTGCAGAAGCTGCCGCTAATGCGGGGCTTGCGAGATAGACTTCGCTTTCCACGTGCCCCATTCTACCCACAAAATTTCTATTAGTCGTTGATATTGCTCGTTCTCCGGCCGCAAGTATTCCCATGAATCCTCCCAGGCAAGGTCCACATGTTGGAGTTGAGACTATGGCACCCGCTTCAAGAAAGGTTTGAATTAAGCCTTCCTTGAGAGCGTCAAGGTAAATTATTGGTGTTCCTGGAATGACGATACAACGCACGTTCGGATTCACTTTCCTATTTTTTAAGATTTTTGCAGCAATTCTAAGGTCTTCAAGGCGGCCATTCGTGCACGAGCCGATAACGGATTGATCAATTTCGACTTTCATCCCGTCGACCTCGGAGATTGGTTTTGCGTTTTCAGGCAAGTGAGGAAGCGCTACTTGAGGCTCCAATTCATCACAATCGAATTCAATTACATTAGAATAATCGGCGTCTTTATCGCTCTTGTACTCTTTATAGGAAAAGTCACCCTTTGATTTTAAAAATGCGTTTGTAACCTTATCGGGGGCAATGATTCCATTTTTTCCCCCCGCTTCAATTGCCATGTTACACATCGTGAATCGTCCCGCCATTGAAAGATTGTCAATGATTCCTCCTGTAAATTCTATGGCCTTGTACGTGGCTCCGTCGACTCCTACCTGACCAATCGTGTAAAGTATTAGGTCCTTTCCAGAAACGAAATCATTCAACTTTCCAGAATACACGAACTTGATCGATTCGGGGATTTTGAACCAGCATTGCCCTAAAGCCATTGCAACGCCGAGATCGGTTGACCCTACGCCTGTTGAAAACGCTCCAAGCGCGCCATACGTGCAAGTGTGTGAATCTGCGCCTATAAATACCTCTCCAGGTAAGGCTAAGCCTTGTTCTGGAACGAGACAATGCTCAATTCCTACTCTACCTTGCTCGAAATAATTCCTGATTTTGTATTTCCAGGCAAATTCTCTCAATATCTTGCATTGTTCTGCTGACGCCACGTCTTTATTTGGAGCGAAATGATCGGGAGTCAGCACGATTTTATCAGTATCAAAAACGCTTCGATCCATCCCTTCAATGATGCTTTCAAACACTTCTATAGAAATTGGTGCGGTAATATCGTTTGCTAGACATTTATCCACGTTTGCAAGTACGAAATCGCCAGCAGAAACGTTTTTCTCGTCGCAATGGTCTCTTAAAATTTTTTCTGTTATCGTGGAACCCATTATTTTCAAAATTATTAAAATTATTTGATATTAAACTCTATAACTTAACCCAAAAAATTCATGATGCTATAAATTTTTATTCTTTTTATAGATTACAATCCAAATATTTATTAAAAATTAGCAGTATTTAAGAAATTAGGAAATAAAAATCATGCCGTCAATAGCACATTTGGTTTTAGGAGCTGTGATTGGAATTTGCTTATACTATATTAGCGACGGAAAGTTTTCAAAAACACACGTCTTCGTGTTATTCATGAACAATTATCTCGGACCAGACGTGGGCTGGGTTATAGGCTTAGGGGCCATCACGCATTCGATAGCGTTTTGGCCTGTTTTTGCTTTTGTCTTATCGTATTTTTATCATTACTTCACTCGATTTACGATTGAAATTGATGGCATTAAAAACATTGAATTGATTGACTTGGAAAAACACAAGATGTCGTATATAAACGTGTATTTCTTAGTCGTAGCGGGGGGATTTCTCCATAATTATTTAGATGGCGTAATGAATCGAGGGGGAGTTTTTTTTATAATCCCAGAAATTTCGAGTTTTAGCGGAGTGTCTTGGACAATTGATGATTTCATGCTATTATGGGAAACTGGACTGTTGGGAAACATTCCCGTCGTTGCGTTAATTATTGGAGTCTTGTTAATCCTTGGTTTTATTTTTATTTTTGTCTGGTTTCTTGAAGTTATTTCAAAAAAAGCGGGTTTAATTACACTTTCTTATGTAATACTATTCATGTTGACATACCTTCTATTAGGTTCGCTCGCTACAGAACACGCTGATGCGGGAGCAATAGTGTATATCGGCTTGTTTTGGGCTATTCCATTAGCGTGTTGCGTCTTGTCAACGAGGGAATTTAAGCATTTTAAAAAACCTGTTGAATTAGCCAAGGAAAAAAGGAATAAGAACCTCGAACTTATAACATTATGGTTAATTTTAGTAGGTTCTTTAGGAGTAATTGCCATGATTTTGGGATTCTCCTTGAACAATGTTATAATCACGTTCATATTTGATAATTATGGTACTGAAATGCCTTCTTACTTGGGTCCAGGAGAAATATTAGTGATTGCATTAATTCTAGAAAGTGTCATGTTAACGCTTTCAATTATAAGTTTAGCGTGTGCTTTCGGTCTAAAAATTAGGAATGAAAAGCTCTGGAGGTTTACAATCTATTGCCATTTAGGCTTTTCTTGGACGATAATTGGACTATATATTGCATGTGCATTAAGCGATAAATACGTGAAAGAATCATTTAATAATAAAGCATAATAAAAAATTTTTTGAGCAATCGCTATTTTATTAACATATTCTACAACAGTGATGGATTAATTAACATGGTTGTCTACGAGAACTTGGAATTTGAGAAATATCACGGCTTAGGGAATGATTACATCATAATCAACAACATCCACTACAAGATTCCGGAAGAAAACAAGAAGGATTTGGCGTTAAAACTGTGCAAGGTCCATTTTTCAATAGGAGCAGATGGTTTAATCTTTGTCTGTAACTCGAACAAAGCCGATATTAGGATGCAAATATTCAATAACGATGGAACTGAGGCAGAAATGTGCGGGAACGGCATAAGATGCTTTGCTAAA
>JAEORV010000258.1 GCA_016840695.1 Promethearchaeota archaeon | reverse complement strand
GTATTTACAAAACATATCTTTTTTTCACAAAAAAATACTATAAAAAGAGGAGTAGAACATTAAAAATGGGGATAGAAACTATACTACCAAATCTATTTCTGATACCATCAATATTTATTATAATATTAGTTATTTTCGTGTGGAGGATGAATTTAAAACCCAGGACAACTGCTTTCAATGCTATTGCGTTAATGGTTGTAACATGTATTGTAATGATCGAAATCACGTTTACCACTGTAGGAATTTTTAACATGAATCCCATTGCCAATGGAGTCGCATATCCAATAGGAACTGTGGTTGCGGTGTTTTCGTTTTTATATACGACCAGGGTCATACAAAACGCGGAAACAGCGTTAAAAGAACAAATTGAGAGCACGGATCAGATCGTGGTGGAACAAACTAAGGAACTTAGAAAAAAATCTGCCAATTTAATTGCAATCCTTGAAGCATCTACTGAAGTTGCCGTGAATGTGGCCAGCATGTCTACGGAATTAGCTGCAAGTTCAGAAGAAGTTAATTCTTCAGCCGAAGAAATTTCTGCGATCACGGAAGAATTTGCTGCGAACTCATCGTCACAAGTAGATTTATTGGTAAGGATAGATGATTTATCCAAAGAATTAAAAAAGCAATCTGACGCGAATATTGAATCAAACGAAGAAATCTTAAAGATCATGATATTAATTCGATCGATATCCGACCAAACTAATTTATTAGCGCTTAATGCTAGCATAGAAGCAGGACGTGCGGGTGAATATGGTCGAGGATTTGCGGTGGTTGCCGAAAAAGTCCAGAAACTCGCTGAAGAATCTAAAAAAGCGGTAGAAGACACGGGTGCTAAAATAAACGAGATCGTGAAACGTAATGAGGCTCAAATTAAACTTATTGGGGATATCTCTAGAGATATTGATATGGCAACGAAATCGAGTAAGGAAAGTTCAAAAACTGTAGACGAAGTTTCCGCTGCTACGGAAGAACAAACAGCCAGCATGGAAGAAATTTCTGCTACGGCTTCCAAGCTCAGTGAGATGTCTGAAGCTTTGAGAGAAAAACTCTCAACTTTTGAAGAAGAGAGTACACCCCGCAGAATAGTGAAACAAAAAGTATCATGATATCCATCTTTATTAAAAATTGATTGAATAATTGTTATTTTAAATTACATGAAGAGGTGAAATAAAACTAATGGAGACATTATATAGTAAGAAATTTATGGAGATCAGATTACTCAATGAACATAAATGTATTGAATGGGAGTGGAAGCAACCCGCAACTGTTAAGGATACCAAAAAATTACTAGATAAAATTTATGAGTTCTTTGTCAAGCATAATTGTGATAAAATTAATAATATCATGCAAAACATGGGCGTCCTTCCTCCTGAAATACAAGAGTTTGTCAATACATCGTGGATGCCACGGATGGCTCAAGCAGGTCTTAAACACGTGGCTTTAGTGCTCCCAAAATCGGCATCTGCAGATTATACTGTTGACAAAGTCAGAGATCAGGTAGTTGATACAAGGCAGAAGGGAGGGATTGAAGAAGCCGCGTTTGAAACCGTTGAAGAAGCTCGCGCCTGGATCGCAAGTCGTTAAGTTGCGAAATTTTTTTTAATTTTTTTTTACTACTTTTTTTTCTTTAGCGTCTAATTCTAACCAATCGCTCATTATTTTAAGTTGCTTTCTTGATGATTCGCATATAATTCTCAAGAAGGGGAGAAAATCTTGTATGATTTCTGTTTGAGATACATCGTACTTTTCTTGAATTTTCTCGACCAAGCTTTTTTCGGCAATTGAGAGCGATCTTCCACTTGCGCTAAATCTAGGAAACACAACGCGCCGGAATCCTTGCGTTTTAGGTTCTTTTCCAGGTATAACGACGCCTCCTGCGAAAAGGTCGTAAAAATACGGTAATAACGACCAATACATGTTCTTGCGAATTCTTCCGAATATTTGATCTGCTAAAGAAAGATTTTCGTAAGCGTTAGCAATGTTCTCGTTTTGCTTGATAAATGTTGGAAGGTTTTCACTCACCCATTTATACAAGAAATTATAGTCAACATCAGATTTATCAGTTAATTCGCGTGCTTCTCGTAAGGTTGCAACATTCTGAAAGAGTTCCCGTATTAACGCAAAGATCTCCTCTGTACTGTCACGTCTCAAGCTTCCCAACAATTCAATATCTCCCTTATCCATGCCTTGATTGATTCCCTGAAGGTCGTTTATGACACCTCGCAAATCACCCCTATTTTTCTCTGCAATCAATTCTAAATCGTCTTCGTGCATGCTCTTAATCCCTTCTTTTCTCAAGATATTTTTTGCGATTTTAATTACTTCGGTATTAGATAAAGGGTGTACTTCAAACTTTCGAATTTTATTATAGAGCGAAGAGAGACTTTGCTTGTATTCGTTCGAGCACATGATTATGGGAAATTGAGTCTTTTGGATCAAGTTTATGATTGTTGGTACTGCTCCCCTATCGTTATTTCCGTATATTCCGTCCACTTCGTCGATTAGGATCAGTTTCTCCTTTGTTTGAACTATGAAATCCATGATCCCACGCGACTTTGTCGTCTCTTTGAGTTTTCTTTCTAACGCATCTCGCGTCCGCGTGTCTGATGCGTTAGTTTCAATAACTTCCATACTTAAATCGTTGGCAAGCGCGTATACGATGGAGGTTTTACCAATCCCTGGTGGACCTTCTAATAAAACGGCTGCCTTGTCAGGAGGAATTTCGAGCTCGTCTTTTTGTTCTTTTTCAGGAACGGTTCTATTGTGAGCCCTTATCTGCTTGTTTTCTTCGTTTACTTTTCTCATTACCTTGAAAAAATCCCTTACAAATTTCTTCAAATCTTCTGCTAAATCTACATTGTGTCCGCTTACTTTAGCAGTTGGTAATGCCATTTCTTTAATACTCTTAGGGCGATATTTTTCTACCCATGGCAGCATGTTTGATTTTTCGGAAATTTTTCAACACCTATAATGACTCTGATAATACACAGAGTTTAGATAATAACGCAGATACTTGAATGTCAGTATCCATTCCATCAAGTGCTCTATAATCCGCGTTGGAGACCATCTCAATAATTTTGCATCTTGCGAACTTGCTTATGGGCAACTTGTTAACTTCTGTTAATAGTTCCGCAAATAACTCGTGAGAATTATACTTATATGTTGATATTATTTTTCGGGACAACTCCCGGCATTTGTTAAAATCCCCTTTTAAAGCCACTAGTAGTAAGCTTCTCGTTAAATCCTTTTGGAACTTTTGAGAGTTCTCATATAATGAGTTCATGTCTATATTCTTTCCTGTAATGCTACATAATTGTAGCAAATCGATAGCACGAGATATTTTTCCTTCAGATATTTTGTATAAGATATCAATAACGTTGTCTTCAAGCACTAAGGACTCTTTTTTGGCGATATCTTCTATTAACTTCTTGAACGAACTAAATTCCGCTTGTGAAATTAAAAATAATTGACATCGCGAAACGATTGGATCAATGATTCCAGAAATCTTAGTCGTTATTAATATCATTCGACAATTTGAACCATATGTTTCCATTAATCTTCTGAATCCTTGCTGGTTAGGACCTAAAGTCTCGAAATTTTTAACGATTAACACTTTAAAAGGGGCGTCACCAAATGCTTTTAGCTGGACGAAAGGTTTTATCTTTACTTTAATGAACGCAGGCATGGTAATTCGCCTTCCCGCCTGACTTCCAATTTTGCTTTTAGAAATGTAGGTTCCTGCTTTGGCTTGATTTCGCTCTTGTTCCGTTAAAGGAATGTTTGCGTGTACTAATCTAAAATTTGCAGTGTAATATTTTCCAAGGAACTCTTTCGAGAACAATTGAGCGATGGTTGTCTTTCCAATTCCCTCAGAGCCTACAAACATAAGATGCGGAAAATTACCTTGCTTTATAGTTTCTTTTAATCTTTTAATTACTTTTTCTCGTCCGCATACATCCTCTAAATTTTTCGGTAAATATTTAATGCGCCAAACGGGGATCTCTTCTGTCATTTATCAAGCCTCCATTTTACTAATGATCTCTGCTAATAATGCCGTTACCTGTATTTTTTCGTCAGCACCTTGACTTATTCGATAGTCAATATCTCCAATAAATGCCTGTATTTCAACTATGCTTTTAGTGTCTAAATTTTTAATTTCTGGTATTAACCCTGAGAGTTGTCGCAAGAGATTTCTCGAATCAATATTCTCTGTTGAATGTATAATCTTTCTTCCTTTTGAGAAATCTCC
>JAEORV010000257.1 GCA_016840695.1 Promethearchaeota archaeon | reverse complement strand
TACTGAAAATGGAAGGAAAGTTTTAAATAGAATGGAGGGATTTTATTCGATACTTACAGAGGCAATTTCGCCATTATTTGATGTAAATGTTAAATTAATGGATCGATATTTATACTGTCCTGATTGTGCTAATAAAATTGATTTATCTGATAAAGGATCAAACTATTGTGAAGTATGTGGTAAAAATATAGAAGAATTAAAAAATAGAGGTATGAATTAAGAATGAGTCAAAAGAATATGGAATATTTAGTTAAGGACTTTTTAAAGGAGGTAAAAGAAAAACTTCCTGGATGGATACGAGACAATAAGGTGGAGCGAAAGGAAGTATTATCTGAACTTGAAGAACATGTTTGGGACAAAGCTGAAGAATTGTCTGAAACGGGTAAGCCGACTGAACAATCGGTTCGTTTAGCAATTTCCTATATGGGTAGTCCAAGTAGCATTGCTCGAGAATATAAGAAAAGAGGTACGCCTAAATATTATATTACAGAAGAATTATGGCCAGTTTATACGAAAGTACTCGGAATCGTCTGCGGGATTCTAATTGTCTTGAATATCGTGTTATTCGTGCTAAACCTTGTTACTGCGGGATTGATAGGAGACCTTTCCTTTAGCTTCACGTCAATCTTCATAGCGTTCACGATAATCACGGTAATTTTTGTGGCGCTCTCAATGGAAGGATATTTTCCAGAAGATTTCGCATCTCCTTCTGAGGTCAGGAAGAAGGAAAAAGAGATGGCGAAAGGTGCGGCTCTTGGATTGCCTGTATCTTCAAAAACGGGCGAGCAATTAAAACCATTTATTAAGCCAACAGGAAAGATCGCCGAAGGAATAGTTGGAATCGTATTTAGCATGATCTTTTTCATGGCGCCCATCATCATCTCGAACGTGATTGCTGAACTTACCTTGCGTGGAGTGACTGCTTCAATAAATACGGAAATATATCTATACATTCGTATATGGGCAATAATTGGCATCGTGGAAGGGGGAATAAATCTAAGTCGTGGAATAATTGGTAACCAACAGCCAGCCATTCATCAGGGTGTGCTAGGAGTGATAATGGCGACAAAAATTGCGAACGCAATCACGATGGCATTTGTTGCCCTCCGTCCAGAGATAATTCCTTGGATTGCTTGGTTTCCCGACACTGGGGTTCTCATCATAGGGACAATAACGCCAGAGTTTTACGGTCTTGTTCAAGGTATTTTATTATTGATAGCAATAATAGTATTCCTTACCTTAATCGAAGATGTCTATTGGATCGCAAAATTGGAGCGATATAAACTTTAATTTCTTTTTATTTTTTTTTTTACTTAATATAACCAACTTTAAATATTCAAAAAATGAGGTTATAGACCTACTTTATATAAAGAATTAATATTATTCTTTAATTTTCTTTACTAGGTAGATTTTTTCATCGCAAACATCCTGAGTTCCAATTAACGTGAAGCCAATTTTGTGTAACTCTTTTGTCGTGATTAGAAAATCTATTGAGAATTCTTCTACCATGTTCAAGTCAGCCACCACTTATTTGTGATCAAATAATATTAGAATTTCTTGATTAAAATTTGTTTCAAGCGTTATTAAAGATGATTAATATACAATATATATTTAGATTATGAATATAGAGTCTATTGAGATCAATTGAATTTAGCAATCACATTATTTCTTTATTTCATGGAGACAAACATGTGCTTATTATTACTATAAATCAATTTCACACTTCTGTTTTAAATAAATTTTTATTAGTGTAATTTATACTCTTTTAAAGAGAATTTCACCTAATTCTAAATAAAACCTAAATTTAGTGATGTTAAATGAATGAATCTGAGTGGTTGGACTTCATGGTTTTTGAATTAGATGAGGAAGGCGAGAAGACCAGATTAAACATCAACAAAGAGGATTTAGGCGATTATTTAAAAATAGAGAGTGCTTTTCTCATAATAAATTTGGAAATCAATAGAATATATTTATGGAAGGGGGTAAGATCTTCTGTTAGAAAGAGATTTTTAGGTTCAAGAGCAGCAACCGTCGTGCAAGGAGATATCATGAAGCAAGGCCTTAAAAGGTGTAAAGTCATAGCTGTTGATCAGGGAGATGAGCCAGAAGAATTTCTGAACGTATTTGGTCTCGAATCGATGGAAGTAAAGGAAGAGGATAGGCCAGAAGACAAGCATTATGTTCGGAACATTGAAAGAGAAGAGAAGAGAATTGCTGAAATAAAAAGCACGAAGTTGGTAGGGACTGAGGGATCCAAGTTAAACGAGATTAAAAGTCTCTTAGGTGGGGACGAAAAAATAGCGTGGTTAAGAAGCGATACGATCAAATTGACTGAAAATTGGTTAAAAGTATTAACAAAAGACAAGAAGTACAGGGGGCGGTTGAAAAGTACCAAAGAAGCAAAAGAAATAGAAATTAAAAGTCACGAAGTTAGGTATGTCGTGACAAACAAGCGAATTATTACCAACCACATCTACAACAAGCTTTACGATTTTTCAAAAATTCCAAAATATGCGCTTGAATTGAACGAAAATATTGCGTTATTAGATATAAGGGAACTAAGAGGGTTTGAAATTGAAGATAATCACAGTACCTACGACGTGTGGTTTCACTCTAATCCCGAAAAGAAAGGCGATAACGTGTTTTTATTTGAAGGGCTCACGCCGGATGAGTACGAGAAATTCGTGGATGTAGCTACGATCGATTTGCGATTTAGAGCGGAAATTCCCGCAAAATTGAGGAAATTATCTTATATCCAAATGAAAAAATAAATATTAGGAGAATTTAATTAAGTATAGATGGTAAATTCTTTTAATATATCTGAAGAAAAAGTCAATAGAAGAACCCATGGAGAGCACTTAACTTCCAAGGACATTTTTTTAGAGTTTATATTTCCTGAAATTAAGGATCGATTAAAGCAACATATTTGGGTCGATCTTTACTGTGGCGAGGGAAATTTGATTTTGCCAATTTTAGATTACCTTCCTGAAAATGAAAAAATCTCATTTTTTAAGAATCATGTTTATCTTTTTGACGTTCAATCGAAAATGGTTGACAAGTGCATAAGGAACGCAATAAACTACAACATTCCGCAAGAGGTAGCTGAAAAAAACATCGTGCTTAGAGATAATTTAATAAATTTTCCTGTAGTTTTGAAAGAAAAGAAACGGCCAATATTTCACATTACGAATCCTCCCTATTTATACTTAGGATACATTCGAAAGCACAAAGAAACGCAAAAATACTTGAAACTATTCGAGAGCAAGAATAAGGGATATCAAGATCTTTATCAAATTGCGATGATAAACGATTTAAGAAATAAAATTCCTAATTTAATATATATCATACCATCAAACTTCATTTTTGGGGCATCTGTTTCGAATAAATTCCGATTGGATTTTTTAAAGCATTATAACATTTCTAAAATGTTTATATTCGAGACAAAAAAGTTCGAATTCACGGGGACAAACATCTGCATTGGATTTTTCAAAAGGAAGAAAAATGCTAAAGCGGAACCTCTCGAATTCATAGCTGAAAAATATAAGAAACAAGATACAATTATCAAAAAGCAATACACTCTAAAACCAGAATTTAAATATCGCGCAGGTTCAGAATTTGACGAATTTATAAAAAAATATCGGGCGGTCAATCCTCTAACGGTAAAATATTATTTACTACGAGAAGCTGTAAATAAAAATAAGGGAAAGCATAAAATTAGCGTTATTGACGCTAATAAATACGAAAGTAATGAGTACAAGAAATTAACTTTATCTGTGAACGATGAATTGAAAGAAAAAATCATATCAAACATACTTTTTGTTCGAACCGTCGATACGGGATCGCTTGACGGGCGAGTTGGTTTAGGAGTAATAAAAGAAAGTTTTAACGTGCAAGGTATCTTCGTATCTACAAACACATATAGAACCCATCCTATTCAAATTTTCTTTAAGCCTGAGATTTCCATAGAAGATCAATTGCTATTAAAGAATTATTTTAATTTCTTATTGGAGGAGTTCAGAGATAGATTGGATAGCGAGTTTTTAACCACATATAAATATTCTGATGCGGAATACACGAGAAAATATTTGGGTTTAACACAAGCACGAAGTATTATTGAAACATTTCCTTACAGTATTCTTGATGAGAATATTAAGAACCAGCTCAATAATTATATTAATATACGGAATTTTAATGATGTCATAGTTCTTTTAAAAAAAATTAAGATATGAAAAAAAATAAGCATTTAAGTCATG
>JAEORV010000256.1 GCA_016840695.1 Promethearchaeota archaeon | reverse complement strand
TAAACAGTCACATACAGCAGCTTATCTAAAAAAATATCTAAACGTTAATTAACATGATGTTCCAATATTATCAGTAGGTAATTAGAAAAGTTCTAAATCTTTGATGCATGTATCATATTAAATACTGATTTTATATATCAAGCAATTGTTGATGTAGATGGGAGAAAATGCTGAAAAAACAATAAGAGCACCAATCGCGTGCATATTAGGGCATATCGATCACGGAAAGACTTCTCTTTTGGATTATATACGGGGTACAGTGGTTCAACAGAGAGAAGCCGCAGGTATAACTCAACACATAGGAGCGTCTTATTTCCCAGTTGATGACATCAAAGATTTCTTGAGTAAATCGAAGCAGGAGTTTGCTCAAAAAGAAATTAACCTTCCTGGAATCTTAGTTGTTGATACACCTGGACACGCCGCATTCATGAACTTGAGAAAACGAGGTGGTGCCGTTGCTGACATTGCCATCTTAGTGATTGACGTTACTGCTGGTACAATGCCAATAACGTGGGAATCGGTGAGGATCCTAAGAGAGAAAAAAACGCCATTTATTATAGCTGCCAACAAAATAGACCGAATTTCCGGGTGGAAATCCATAAAAGACGCTGATTTTTTGGACTCGTATAACAAGCAGAAACCACATGTGAGGGAATTTTTAGACGAGAAAATATTTCAAATCATAGGTGATTTTCTCGAGGAAGGCTTTAAGGATTGCGATAGATACGATAAAATCAAAGATTTTACCAAGAAACTGGCAATAGTGCCAACTAGCGCCAAGACGGGGGAAGGGATCTCCACCTTATTAATGATTCTGATGGGTCTTGTCCAGCAATATCTTACCAAGAACTTGAAGTTTTCCGAAGGGCCCGCTAAAGGCGTCGTTCTAGAGGTCAAGAAAGAAAAAGGTCAGGGAAAAACGATGGACGTGTTAATTTACGACGGCGTGATAAGAAAAGGTGATGACTTCATCGTCGGAGGATTAGAAAAACCCATTAAATCTAAAGTCCGTGCGTTATTAACTCCAAAACCATTAGATGAAATTCGGGATCCAAGGCAAAAATTTGATTCCGCAGAATTCATATCAGCAGCGGCAGGGTTAAAAATATTAGCGCCAAACATTGATGATGTCGTGGCAGGATCTCCCTTTAAAGTTATTGGGGATCCTTCTTTGGAAGAAAGCGTTTATAAAGAGATAGAGGAAGAAGTAGACGCAATAAAAATCAAAACAGATAAAGCAGGAGTTGTTCTAAAAGCTGATACGCTAGGTTCACTAGAAGCGCTAGAAAATCATTTCACGAAGAGTAATGTTAAAATTAGCATTGCTGATGTGGGCCCTATCAAGAAAGAGGATATAATCAATGCAAATATTGTAAAGGGATTAGACCCATATTCTGCCGTTGTGCTAGGATTTAACGTGCCTGTTTTACCGGATGCCGAAGAACAAGCATATAAAGATAATATCAGAATATTTCAAAATAACGTCATTTATCGCCTGCTAGAAGATTATATTGAATATGCCGAAACCAGAAAGGCCGAAGATACGGCCAAAGAGATTAAAGAGCTAGTGTTACCTGCAAAACTCAAGATGTATCCTGAATATATATTCAGGAGTTCAAATCCCGCCGTTTTTGGTGTGTCAGTCGAAGCGGGAACTTTAAAGCCAAAAGTTCTTCTTATCACGGACGAAGGTAAGAAGGTTGGAAGGGTTCACCAATTACAAGACAAGGGTCAAACTCTAGAAAAAGCCGAAAAGGGTGACGACGTAGCTCTTTCCATACGGGGTCTTGATGTTGGGCGAGATATTGGAAAGGACGAAACTCTTTACGTGAGTCTTCCAGAATCTCACGTGAGACAGCTGGTATCTAAATTCTTGAACGAATTGACATCAGATCAAAAAGAAGTGCTAAGAGAATTAATTCAATTAAAAAGAAAAACAGAGCCCTGGTGGGGCATGTAAGATCGATTTTACTTTACCTTTTCTCTTTTTAATCCTAAGATAAAATTTTGGCTCGTAACGAATGTCTTGTTAAACCACGTGAATATGAATTCTAATGGCGGGTATACTTTTATTTGGAAACGATGGGGAATAAAATACTGCAGGTAAAGAGCTGGTTTCCAAAAGTTTACATTGTCGTAATCTATTGAATTTTCTTTAATCAATTTTAGAATTTCTTTCTTAGGATATTGTGACTCTGGGTGTAATTCGTATTCTATATTGCGATTAGAAGCATTAATTTTTGCGTATTTTATCAGGTCGAATGGATATCCAAGGATTTCGGCCATAGCTTTATCCCCTCGTACCATGTCTTTTGATATCACGAGTCGGTTAAATTTTATAGGAACAACAAAATGTGGACCCATCCCCGCACCTAAATCATAGGTAGCTAAGATATTTATATCGGGAGACATAATTCTTGAAGCGGCAGCTACAGCATTATCTATCCTATCATATTTCCTGTGAAAAATTGACTTTCTCTGTTCAGCAATCGCTCCATACATGTTTTTTTGATTACACGTGATTCCACATTCCCAATGGTGCTTTGGAGGTGCAAAACTAATGATTTTCACCTCTGGTTTTAACAAGATTTCAGGTAATTTGAGGGGAATATCTAAATAATGACACTCCATGTCGACTGTAGTATAAGTTGATAGATTAACAAATTTCACGTTATTTCTTTCTAACATGTCAAAATACCCCCGTATTTTAAGCAGTTTATCGTGCATTATATGAGCTCTCATATTGGCCTCACAGACAAAAGGAACACCTCCCATTTTTTTAACTTTCTTAATGATTGCTTCACAAATAACGGGATCAGAGTAAGTTGGAAGAACGTGATGGATTCCTCCTCCCAAGTTGATTTTTATAGCTACTTTATCTCCCTTGTTAATAATGGCTTCTGCTTTAATCTTGTTAAAAGCTTCTGATATCGACTTGTCTAATTCGTCGTTATTCCCAAGTTTTTGAATGAGAACAGTTTTATCCTCTTTAAGAACTTCGTGTTGTTTTTCTTTACCAATTAATTGACCGTTCTTTTCGTAAATCGTGTATCTTTCAGTATCGTATTTAGGCTGAATATTTTTCTCCTCAGTATCCTTTGTTTAAATAAATGGAAGAACCATGCTTTTAAGCACATATAAAGCTATTTTCCCCGTGCTCTTTTTTGTTTCACTTGCTTTTGAAATATTTACAATTTCTAAATTATCAGGAATGTTATCTTTTACAAATTCTTTCAAGAATGTTAAGAAATCAGAATATTTTCTGATAGATTCTGTCCATAAAAAATTGTCTTTTTCAATGTAGTTAGGATTTTTTTGTTTGAATTTAGTTGCGTGCGTTTTTTCCTTAATCGGAGGCCCTTTCCGTAAGTAAGACTCAGAGATCACGGGCTTTTGGCAATATAAAGCCATGTTATACTCATTAATTGCATCTTCAAAATACACTTCAAATTCTATTCTTCCAAATCTTTCTTCGTGTGAAAACTCCCGCTCTCCGTTAGACTTTATTTTCTCTCCTAACGCGTGCAATTTATCCCTATTTATGGTGTAATGAACTTCTGGGTCGTTGTTTATCATTTCTATCACGAAATAATCGTCTAACTCGGATAAATCCAATTCAGGAATGGGGTTGATCTTGAAATATTCCACGCTGGGATTATTTAAGAACTCTTTTACTTTTTGATTGCAGTACTTGTAAGCTCTTTTCGAAATAGCTGAACCGACATTCCTGTTCGGGTCAACAGGGTCAGTAATAATCAGATATTCGTTTTTAAAATGTTCGATTTCCCTCAATTCTCGTGCTGTTCTTCCGTGATAATCTAATGGTGCTGCGTGAAGCTCTTTAAAATGCTTAAATACTCCTTCAATTGTTTTATAGTGATAAATCAATAGTTCAGAGCTATAACCAATAAATCCTATCTTTCCAACGGCGCTTTTATCGCCATAACTATGGCAAGCTTTAAAAAATTGCTTTAAGAGCCGGACATCGTCTTTTTGATCCTTATTAAGATTCTCTCTTACGAATCGCCCGTGCCATGGGGACCTGTCTACGGCCGTGATTGGTCCTTTTTTTTTGATATAATCAAGAGGCAAATCAAAATATAAAACGATGTCCAATTTTACTTTCATGTCTTTATCTTGGTCCAAGAAATCAACCGTAACATAGGGATGCTCTGCGTAAAGAAGGCGAGGTTCACTAAATTCTTTTAATGTTAAAGACTTTATTATCCACTTATTACATAATTCCAAAAAATCCT
>JAEORV010000255.1 GCA_016840695.1 Promethearchaeota archaeon | reverse complement strand
AGGCTTTCTGTATGTCTTTTAATGGGATTACCTCTGATAGCAATGGACTTACATCTACTTTCTTTTTAGCTAATAATTCAATTGCATCCAAAATATCATCCCTATCATGGGATAAAGTTCCTTTTAAAGCAACTTCCTTCACGTTTAAAACAAAAGTTGGGATAGATATGTTTCCCTTGTACACGGATTCCAAAACTATAGTTCCTCCTCGTTCGATAATGTCAAAGGAGAGATTTAAAGCTTGTTCATTGCCAGCACATTCAAAAATGAAAGTAGGTTCCCCCATCTTTTTAAAAAATCGATTTAGTTTAGGTTTAGTTGGAGGGAATGCCTCAGTTGCGCCTAGTTCTTTTGCTTTCTCCCTCAAGAACTCGTGAGGTTCAATTACAATAGCGTATTCTGGAGCCCATTCGCTTAATAATACTAATAAAGTCGTTAAACCGATATTTCCTCCACCTACGATGGCAATCCTCTGATTTTTTTCAATTTTCGCGTTTTTTAAAGCTCGAACAACCACAGCTAGCGTTTCAATTGCAGTGCATTCCTTAGGTGAGACGTTTTCAGGCGCATGAAATAAAAAATGTTTTGGAATTCTCACATATTCTGCAAATGCTCCATCGATCATGACCCCTATGGCTTTCATCTTCACGTACTTTATCGGTCCATATACGGAAACTCCTGCTGCTTTATCTCCTACTTTAAAATCCTTTATGTTTTCTCCTACTTCTACAATCTCGCCAGAAAACTCGTGGCCACATATAAGGGGTGTTTGGTAAATTTTATTTTTAAAGTTGGAGACATCGGTTCCACAAATTGCACAGTAATGTACTTTTATTATGACATCATCAGGACCAGGAGTAGGTTTGGGATAATCCTCGTAGTAAACCATCTTCTTGACATCTTCAAATACTGCAGCTTTCACGACTGTATCATCTTATAAATATCGATTTATTAATTGATTACTTGGTTTTTAATATGATTACTATATTGAAATATCTTTTTATAGTTTCGAGGTTAAATCATAAATAATATGACAAAATTAATTTATTTAGGGTGTCTCTCGTCTAGTAAATATAAAGAAACTTGCGAGAATGCCATGAAGATCATCAAATTTCTCGATGATAAATTTGTAACACTTGAAAATCCTCCTTGCTGTGGAGCACTTTCATATCATTTAGCTAGTGACGAAGAACTAAAGAGCCATGTTACCTTTGTTAATGAATGGTTTAAAGAACACGAGGTCACTGAGATAGTGACCATTTGCGCTGGATGCTATAATTACCTCTCACATTATTATAAAAAATTTATACCAGGTTTTAACATTAAAGTTCGGCATCTACTGCAATTGATGGCTCAACCTGATAACATTCTGAAATTAAACTTGAAACATCAAGGAAAGAAGATAACTGTGAATTATCACGATGCGTGTCACTTGAGAAATGCGGATATTCCGATAATAGAGGAACCAAGAAAAATATTAAATTCGATTGAAGGAATTCAGCTAAAAGAAATGGAAAATCGAGAAAAATTATCTATCTGTTGTGGAGCAGGAGGAGGAGTCTATTCAATATTTAAGGAAAACAGCGACTATAATGCTTTGGCAATTTTCAAGCAAGGTAAAGGAAGAGCTTTATTAACCGCGTGCCCATTTTGTTATACTGCTTTAAAACGAATACAGAACAATAAAGAAAACAAGGTAAAAAAGCCCGTCATAAAGTATGAAGATTTTATCGTAAAAATAATGGATGGAGTTGACCCTATAAATTGAGCGAAGAAGGAAAGGAACTTTTTGAAAAAGTAAAGGAAAAGGTTGATCGCCTTAAGGAAAATACATTAGAAAAACAATTTAGCGATTTCTGGAAAATGGCGTGTTACGCAAAGTACAGATCTTATGAGAAACCCCTCCAATATGCAGATTCTGTAAATGATTATATTGAGAAAAATAAGGAAGAATTAACTCAAATGAGAGAAAAATTCGTTCAGAACATTGATAGCTACGTGGAGACGTGCATTAAAAGGTTAGAAAAGAAAAAATTTAGAGTATATTATGCAAAAACAAACGAAGAAGCACACGAGATCTTTTTAAAAGAACTTGGAGACAATAAAATATTATATAAGTCAAAATCTAACCAGGCGAAAGATTTAGGCTTAATCGACTTGTGCAAAGAAAATAACATCGAAATAAAAGAAACAGATTTGGGCGATGTTCTCGTTCAATTATTTGATTACAAACTCCCTAGTTATCAAGTAGGTCCTGGGGTTCATTTTAAAGTTGAAGATATTGTTGCAAAAATAAAAGAAAAATATGGGGTAGAACTTATACCCGAACCAGCTGAAATTGTTAAATATTTCCGAAATACTTATCGAAAGGAATTATTAAACGATGTTAAGGTGTCCCTAACATCAGCAAATGCGATCGCTGCCGAGGAAGGATGCGTCGTTCTTTTAGAAAACGAGGGAAACATTAGTTTGATTACGAGAGCAACTGAAAAGCATATTGTTGCTGTAGGTATTACAAAACTAGTCCCAACGGTTTTTGATGCATTACTCGTGACAAAAATGGTTGAGAGAACAAACAACGCAGATTTAGCGTATATAAGTCTCATTTACGGGCCCTCAGGAACGTCAGATGTCGCTGGAACGGCGGTAAAAGGAATGTATGGTGCGAAAGAAGTTGTCGTGATTCTTGTTGATGACTGGCGCACGAAAGCTATTCACGAAAACTTGTTTTATAAGGAGTTAGTAAACTGTATTTCCTGCAAAACGTGCAACTTCGTGTGTACAGCTTCCCGAGCGTTTGGGAACGTGTATGCTTCTAAATACGGTTTAGGCGCTCTTGCTATAATCAAAGATTATATACACAACGGCATTGAAGCTGCGGTTGCAGATGGTTTATTTCTATGTACGGGTTGCGAGAATTGCTCTAATTGGTGCCCTGCAGGCGTGAACTTAGCAGATATCATGAGACAACTTAAAAAAGAAGCAACAGAAAAGGATATATGCCCCCCCTATTTAAAAGAGTACAAGGATAAAATATTCAGGGATAAAAATCCCTTTCAGTAATTTTTTTACTTACTTATCTTTACTATGGTGTAAAGTTTATATAGGTACGAAATTTTTGTTAATTAGGTTAAATAAAATATAAATCACGAGGAAAATGACAGTAGAAGAAAAAAAGGATCCATACGAAGTTGTTATAGAAAAATTGGAAAAATATCCAAATAATGTACCGAGGGACACTGATGGAAACGTCTCGGAAGCTTTCATCGAGTTTATAAAGTTATTGTACACGCCAGAAGAAGCAGAAATTGCGCAATATCTTGAAGTAAGACCATTACCGGCTAGAAAGGTGGCAAAACTTGCGGGTATTACCAAGGAGGAAGCTACTAAACGATTAGACGATATGGTAAAACAAGGGATTATTCACGATATTGGAGGCTATTCCCACTTCGTGGCCATCGCGCATCTATTTAATAACGCCTGGAAATTAGTAAATCATCCGATAAAGGAGAGAATTGGAAAAAAGGGAGCAGAACTTTTCCAAAAATTTTTCATTGAGGAGGGATTTTACAAGCGTTACGAATCTGGTGATGGCGGGACAGCCCTTACAAGAATTGTACCGATCGGAGCAACCATCCAGCATGATCAGATAACAAAGACTCAAGAAGAAATGCATACCTTAATCGATGATTGCATTTTACCAATCATGGCCACTGATTGTCCATGTAGGAGTAGAACAGAGATGTTGGGTATACGAGAATGTAAAGATAAATACCCTATTGAGGAAACTTGCTTCCAAGTTGGAGAATTTGGAAAATTTTTTAAAAGGAGGGGTGAAGGAAGGGAATTAACTCGAGAGGAGGCTCACGAATTAGTAGATATATATAGTAAAATGGGCTTAATTTTCACTACAGAGAATTCTGTTTCTCCAATGCATCAAGTTATTTGCTCGTGTTGCGATTGTTGTTGTTCCATATTGAGGGGAATGACGCGATTTGATCCAAAAAACCCAACCAACACTGCAAAATCAAATTATATTGCGAAGGTCGATCAAGATTCTTGCAAGGGCTGTGGACTTTGTACAAAAAGATGTGTCTACGAAGCGATTACGGTTGAGGACGAAAAAGCATCTGTAGATCCCGAAAAGTGTTATGGATGCGGGGTTTGTGCTGTAACTTGTCCAACTGAAGCAGTGAAACTTTATCGTGAAGAAAGATCACATCATTACCCTAATCCAATCGCATTAACAGACCAGATATA
>JAEORV010000254.1 GCA_016840695.1 Promethearchaeota archaeon | reverse complement strand
AACATTCCATCGTCAGTGATGCGCGAGAGAATATCGTTTTCTTCCATGTGATGAGAATCTAAAGCCAAAATACCCTTTTGTTTCAACACGCGATGCCACTCTTTCAATAGGGATTCCTTATCGCTAACTAATTGAAACATGTCAAACGATAAAATGACATCTACGCTACTATATTTCAAACCAGTAGCGTTTTTCGCTCCATCTATTAGGATCGTTTCGATGTTGTTAAGCCCCTTTTTGGAAGCCGCCGCCTGGATTTTCTTAGACGAGAGCGGGTGGATGTCTGCTGCATAGACCTTTCCGGTATCTCCGACCAGTTCAGCAACTTCCACGGTATAGCTCCCAGGTCCACACCCGTAGTCGAGAACGACTTGTCCGGGTTTAATGTCTGCTTTCTCTACCTTAATCCTCGGGGATGTAAATTTATCGCGCATCCTAAACATTGCCGACATCATTCTAAAATGGGAATTTTTCATTGGCTTGTCCACGATTTTCACCTCATGCTTTGCTTGCGTGGGCTTAGTTGTTCACTTCACTAATGTCGATGTTCGTTGGTGGCTTTTTCCCGACCTTGATTCTCAAGAGACCGTTTTGCATCAAAGATTTGATGGTGTCCTTGTCAGCGTCCACTGGCAATTGGATGTCCATGTCAACTTTCACAAACTTGAAAAAATTCACCCTAAACGGAATAGTACCTTCGCTTTTCGCTTCTTTCTTATCAGTTTCTTCTCCGCCTGTCTTTGGCTTGTCTGCCTTGACGTTCAACGTGTTATTTATCAGCGATACCTTCACGTCCTCTTTGGCCCGCCCAGCAAGGGGAACAGAAACCAAGTAATGATCTCCGTTATCTTCCAAGTTGTAAGGAACTCCGCCTTCGTAGCCTCCCATGAACGCGTGCATCCACTTGCGCGCCATTTGGCCGAACATTTTCATTTCTTTCGGGCCAAATCCACACATCGCTCCAATTCCGATGCCAAGGGGATGTTCTACGGGATGCCGTCCTGGCCTATGGTGTCCTGCTCTTGGTGGTCTAAAACCATGTTCATCACACATATTTTTTTACCTCTTTTTGTTTTTAATTTTGTTTTTTTTTTTATTTTTTATATAAAATTTTTATCATATGTATAAATGCATGATATCCTCTATAGTTCGAGTCATGTCTTTCTTTTTCGGGCGTTCAAGTTCCCGTTTTTTCTTATCTGGATCTTTTTGAGCTTTTACCATGGAATTTAAAAACTCGTCCATCTGCTCCCGCAAGTCCTTAAATTGCCGCCCATCGTCTCTTAACATGTTGATCTCGTTTTGAACCTCTTGGTTCTGCGTCCTCACGTCTCCATATTCGTACGCTTTGTTTCCAAACATGTAGTCTTCATTCATCTCCATTTTTTTTTAGATTTCGATTTAAAAATCCTCAAAGTCATTGTCATCGTCAACGATCTCTACTACTCTAGCGTGCTTTTCCCGTCCCTGTTCTAATTCCTTTAAAATGGCAGTATACTTTTCTAACTGTGAATTTATAGATTTAATCATCTTTTCATGCCTTCTTTTCTTTTCCTCTAAATGCGCTATCTTATTTCTAATCCTCTTTATATTATCTTTTGAATAATCAGATCTGTCAATTCCTTCTCTGCCTTGAGTCTCCGGAGAAGGCCAGCTACAAAAACACTCGTTAATATCAGGCATATTTTTAAAACCCTTGATTATCGTGTTTACATAATCAAATAAAGTGTTTATTGAATTAGTTAAATTGCTATCTAAAACATTTTTAAGTTTCTCTCTTCCTGTTTGAGTGATCGTGTAAAGCTTTTTCTGCCGGTTGTTTTCAGTAATTTCTTTTATAGTTAGATAACCTTTTTCTGCCAGCCTACTCAATAAAGGATATATCGTACCAGGTGACGCCTTCCACATTCCCCTAAATTGCCTATTAATCATTTGTCCAATTTCGTATCCCGAGATGCTATCTTTATTTCGAATGATGGATAGGACTAGTATATCTAATCCTGATAAATCTCCACTTGAATGCCCGTGAAATCTCTTTCCAAAAAACATTTTTTCTCTCTCCTTGCGATTTTTTTAGTTATTCATACAGTTTTGTTTTCCATTCTTTAATCCATTGTACTCTTTTTTCGTGTTCTTCTATCGAAATGATATCTGCTAAACCAAGCATGTCTATTGCGATTTTATATTGATCAATTAATTCTTTTATGTTGTCTTTTTTAAGTAATTGCGTTAAACTCATAGTTCTTCTCTTCTCCTAAACTGCTTGACTGCATTATTATAATTTCCATTCTATTTTCGATATATCTATTTTCGATATATCACAAATCGAAATCCTAATAAAATAAAAGAAAACAGCCTATTTAAATGTATCGAAAATCGAACACCTTATTATTTATGAGAATAGAAAGAAATAACGTTAAAGCTTTATTATTAAATTAAATTGCACTGACTTCCCCACCCTTTTCCAGCTATCTGGAATTAAAATACGAGAGGAAAAGTCAATATTAAGATAAATTCATGTAATTTCTTTTTTTACTCTTAAAAAGAACCATAATTTACTAGAATATTTTTCTTTAATATCAAAACCTATTTTCTGTAAAATATCTGAAACAGATTCATCGGTCTGGTTAACGTCATTGGAACCGTACCCCGTCCTGATGGTTTTACCATTTGGAAGTTGTATTGACAGCATGATAACAAAAATTCCTTTTTTCGCAATAATTGCGTCCCAAATCCAAAATTCACCGCCTGGTGGAAGTACTCGGAACACTTCTGAAATTACTTCTTCCTTGACGGATGGTTTCATGTACATCAAGCTAAAAAAGGCCGTAGCATTGTCGAAAGAAGAGTTTTCAAACGGCAAGTTTCGAGCGTCAGCTACCCGCCAAGTTGCCGTTGGGGCTTTTGATTGAGCCTCTTTGATCTCACTTTCTCGTTTATCGATCACTGTTATATTTTCGCCCCCTATTTGAGCGATAATCCCCTCACCTCCTCCTCCAATATCGATAATTTTTCCCGATGGGATTTCTTCAATCACAACTCTTTGTTTCCTATAGAGATATGAAAGAAGTGCGGAAAAGATATATCTCAGTTTTTGAAACCTGCTCATGATTTTAACTCCTCATCTGTTATTTAAAATAGCACTGACTCCCCCACCATTTCCCTGTTACTCTGAATCCAAGCTTTTCATAAATCCTGATCGCAGCGGGATTTCGCTCCTCAACCCTTAAAAATATCTCGTCTACTTTAATTTCGTCAAATAATTCCAAGCATAGCTCATGCATCGACGAAGTAGCTAATCCTTTTCCCCTATAATGGGGATCTGTCCACACGCCTCGTATAATTGCAAACTTTAGCGCTTCGTTTCCAAGATATATGTTTGGGACGTGAGCACACGAAACTAATCTTCCCTTCTGAACGAATCCATGGCATAGACTTGACTCTTCTAAGAACACCCTCGCGTATTCAGGGGCATTGGCGGTCCAATCTTTTAAAGTAAGCTTACCCGCATCTTTAGTCTTTATGCTAATATCACTCTTAAATTGCGATTGATTACAAGACATGTTCAAATAATGATTGAACGGACCTTCTCCTGACTTGTCGCCGCATTTGATAATCAATGATTAACACGGAAAAAATGAGATCCCCTGGGCTGAAGCGCGCTTCCAACGATCCCGAGCGAATGAGCGACACACCTGCGGGAAAGTTCAACTCCTTGGTGAAATTATTGAGAGCAGATAAAAAACCCGACATCAATTGATCCTTATCCGTTTGTCCAAAATCTTCGATTGAATACTTATACAGTAAAACACCCGCATCTTTGGCAATGATGTAAACCTCTACGGGATTTACGATTGTTTCTTCCATTTCTTCTCGAATTTTTTGAAGTTATTCTTTAGCTAATAGATCTGAGAACGGGATGACGAGGATATCTCCAACAATGTAAGTTGCGAAAATCACGACATACAAAATTCCATAGACTTGAAATTGACCGGTAATTACAATCGGTAATAAAACACCAAGAAACCATGCAACCTTATAACAGAATTGCATTAGCAAGATCGGCAGAAATTTTTTAGGACTTCGAAGGCCTAGGATTGAGAGAAGTCCAAAGGCTAAATACACGCTGCCCATTACTCCAAATACGATCGGATCTTGACTTGGCCATCCAAATAATGTTACCATCATGTCAGGTATGATTAGAATGCCCAATCCAAAGGGAATTGTAATTACAATCGTGTATAGATAGAGTGCCTTCAATTTCAAATCT
>JAEORV010000253.1 GCA_016840695.1 Promethearchaeota archaeon | reverse complement strand
TCACAGAAGACTGGAGCAGTTATAGTCGCGGGATTCATTGAGAAAGAAGGTAAAAACATCTATAACGCTGCAATCATGATTAATGGCGATAATATAATCGGCACTTATCGAAAAATACATCTCTATTACAAAGAGAAAAAGTGGTTTTCACCTGGAAATAAGCCATTTGAGATACATCAAGTAAATGGCATGAATATAGGAATGATGATATGTTTTGATTGGATATTTCCAGAATCAATAAGATCTCTTGCCTTATTAGGAGCAGATATTATTGCTCATTCTGCAAACCTCGTACTCCCATATTGCCAAAATGCCATGGTTAACCGTTGTCTCGAAAATAGAGTATTTGGTATTACAGCCAACCGGATTGGTACTGAAAAGAGAGGCCAAGACGAATTTAAATTTACTGGGGGGAGTCAATTAACGGCGATAGATGGCGAAGTATTATCTTCAGCTCCAATAAATGATCTTTCGGTCGATATCGTTGAGATCGATATATTTAAAGCTCGTAATAAATCACTTAACGAGTATAACAATTTATTTGAAGATCGCAAGCCAGATTTTTACACACTACGATGATTTGAAGTGTGATAGTCTGAGAACCTATTTTAATGGTATATTCATTACCATATATTACGATAGAATTATAAAGATTAAAAGCGAAATTAAAATATTTTAAGAAAATAAATTGAAGTGATTTCAAAAATGCCTAGAGTTATTGATATGGTTGTAGATATGATTGCTGAAATGGGGATAGACCATGTATTTGGCTTACCCGGTGGAGTAACTCCATTTCTATTAGAAGAATTTTATAAGCGTAAGGATAAATTTACTACAATAGTTGCTCGTCAAGAGGGCGCAGCAGCAATTATGGCTGATGTGTATGGTCGCATAACCCGTAAACCTGGAATATTAATTGGACAAGGTCCCTTTATAGCAACTAATGGAGGAGTAGGGATTATTGAAGCATATATGGCTGGATCTCCTATAGTTATTATAACAGATGCTTCTGATTGGAATGGTATTAATCAACATGCCCCATATCAATGTGGAACGGGTGAGTATGGATCTATAAATGTTCCTAATATCATGCGTTCAATGACAAAATATACAACTGTTGCAACTAATCCGCAAGAAGTAGTATATGGTGTCGAACTTGCTATTAAGCACGCCATATCCGGACGCCCTGGTCCTACATGTGTAATCGCTCGGTGGCAATCAATGATTGGAATTATTAAAGATCCAATGGAACTTAGACCTCCTCTTCACGAGTTAACAGGTTTACTAAATGTAAGTCCTCCATGTATTTCACCTGATGATACGCAAAAAATTGCTCGTTATTTATTGGATGCCGAAAGCCCCGTTCTTTTATGTGGTCGAGGTATACACGCCTCAAATGCTTATGAAGAATTGCAAGAATTAGCTGAATTAATAGGGATGCCCGTAGCTACGAGTTATATGGGTAAAAGTAGTATTGTAGAAACACACGATCTTTCTTTAGGAGTTATGGGGGGTTTAGCGCAAAAATTAGCAAATGAAACCATTAGAGGCGCAGATGTTATTTTAGCAGTAGGAACTTGCTTAGCTCCTGAAAATACTGTTAACTGCTCAATTGAATTTATTGATCCAAGCCGTCAAAAGCTTATCCATGTGGATATTGACCCAAGAAACGCAGCGTGGACTTATCCTGTAACATTAGGAGTCACATCAGATGCAAAATTGGCGTTAAAAGCAATAATTAACGAAATCAAGAACTTATCTCCAAATATTAATGTGAACGAAAGGATAAATGCAATAAGAATTAAAAAGGAAGATATTGAAAACGAATATTACACGAGTAAGTTTTATAACTCTGATAATGTACCAATCGAACCCGAGAGACTAGTTAAGGAAATAAATGAAATTCTCAGTAGTGATGACATTATTGTTTTAGATGCTGGTAATAGTCGCATGTGGTTTACAAAACTCCTGCAAACTAAGAATACTGGGCAACTCATAGCTGGAGGAGGTGTGGCGGGTATGTGTTGGGGAACAAGTGCAGCAATAGCTACAAAATTGTTGTATAAAGATAGAAATGTTGTTGAAATATCCGGAGATGGCAGCATGTTGATGGGTTTATACAATTGGTCGACATTGAAAGAATTAAATCTTCCTTTGGCTTATATTGTTATGAACAATTCTGCCTTAGGGAATGTTAGAGATTACCTTTCTCGTAAAGGAAGACCAATGAGTGATGTACCTAAGACAAATTTTGCTAATATCGCAAAATCAATGGGAATTGAAGGTATTCGAGTTGAAGAATTAAGTGAGCTTAAACCAGCCCTTCAAAATGCTTTTACAACGGATAAACCTCTCGTGGTAGATGTAGTTGTAAGTCAAGGCACTAATTTAAGAATAAGACAATCAGTTTAAAACAAGTCAGAAGGTGGTTAAAATAATGGACTATGAAGAAATTCAGAATAGGCTTAAAGAAATCATAAAAATGACCCCAAAAGCCATTCCAGATTCAGAAATGGCAAAAATTCACAAAAAAATCGAAAATAATTGCCCGAAATCGAAACCATTTTTTGATGAAATGATTAAATGTATGCCGGGAGGAACTCAACATCAAATGGTTATCAAGCAACCATTTGCAGTAACAATGAAAAAAAGTCTTGGTGCTCGAATGTGGGACGTGGACGATAACGAGTATATCGATTATTTAATGAGCGCAGGTGCGTGTATCCTAGGACATTGTTACCCTCCTTTAAAAGAAGAAATAATTAAGATATATCACGATCAAGATCCAAATTTATATTGGAACTCAGAGTGGGAAATAAAAGCTATAAAAGAAATAAAAAAACATGTCCCATCGATTGAACGACTACAATATTTTCAATCAGGCACCGAAGCTGATATGGCTGCTATCCGTATTGCTCGTGTCTTTACGGGAAAGGATAAAATTATAAAATTTGGAGGAGCGTATCACGGTTGGTCAGATCAACTCACTTATGACATTCATATTCCTTTTTCTGGGAATATGGAATCAGATGGCATCCCAAGGGGGTGTTATAAGGATACGGTATCACTTCCTCCAAGCGATTTGAAAGCGCTAGAGGATAACCTAAAAAAATGGTCTGAAAAAAGAAGCGGGGTTGCCGCAGTAATAGTCGAACCGTTAGGTCCAGAATCAGGAGCCATTCCAAATCCTCCAGGATTTAACGAAGCCATACGAGAGTTATGCGATGAATTTGGCGTGTTATTAATATTTGACGAAGTTGTTACAGGTTTCAGGTTAGATCTCGGCGGAGCCCAAAAAGTCTTTGGTGTAAAACCTGATCTAACAGTATTCGGTAAAATCTTAACTCATGGATTTCCTTCTGCTGGTGCAGTAGGTGGTCGGGAAGACATAATAAACCTCATTACTGGAGACGTTGAAGCGGGGGGTAAACATGCGTTTGTTGGTGGAACTATTCGAGGTAATCCCCTATCTGTCGCGTCAACGTATTGGACTATTAAATTAATTGAAAGAACCAATGCGATTAATAAAGCAGCTAAAGCAACAGATAATTTAGTTAAAAAACTTAACGACTTGTTTGAGCGCGATGATCGTCCTTATTTTGCTCACAATCATAAGTCAATCTTACATTTCGAGACATATTCTCCGCTTTCAATGGATATAAGGATGCCCGAAAACATTGAAAAAGCAGTCTTTCGAAAAAAATGTGTCGATGAGATTGCTGTTGTGCTGCTATCTCAAGGAATTATCACGAAATATGGGAATCGTGGATTTTGTTGCTTGTCTCATTCTACTGAAGATAATGATAAATTCATAAAAGCGTTCGAAAATGTCTTAAAGATAATCCCAAAATAATGATAGAGGATAGAAAATGAATATATTAATAAAGAATGGAACTATTGTTGATGGTACTGGTGCAGACCGGTATGAATCTGACATTTTGATAAAAGATGATGTTATTGAGAAAATTGGAAAGGACCTTAATGCGGAAAATGTGGAAGTGATTGATGCAGCAGGAAAGATTGTTAGTCCAGGATTTATTGACATTCATAATCATGCTGATATGACCATTTTAGACCTTCCTCAAATTAAAGCTTATATCCTTCAAGGAGTGACGACATTTGTTGGGGGCATGTGTGGATTTGGTATTGCCCCTGCTAATGAAGAGGTGAAAGATTACTATGTTAACATAGCTAGTAGGCTTCTCTCAGTAAATCCAAAACTTTGTGCTGATCTAGATTCATTTGCAAAAAAGGTTAAAGATAAGGGAATC
>JAEORV010000252.1 GCA_016840695.1 Promethearchaeota archaeon | reverse complement strand
ATAATAAAATGGATACTAAGAAAGTTCTAAAATCTAATAAATAGCTTTTAATCCATTTCCATTCCCGAATACTTTATTTATCGACTATTTCCCAGATTAGAAGGTCTTCTGCATTTTTTTTGTCGCAGTATGGGGCTAATCTATCGAAAAATTCTATTGGATCGATGGATTCTTCTGGCGTGAGGACTCCTTTTTTTGTGATTTTTCCTTCAATCAACAATATGGTTGCAATTGCTAAAGGAACGCCAGTTACTCCAGCCATTTCGTCATATGGGAATTTATCAAGAGATAAACATACTTTTTTTCTTTTTCCATCTTTTATCCCAGTAACATAAGTAGTTAGCATTGGTGGACCTCCAAGATATTCCTTCAATGGAGAGCGTCCCGCCATGGCCCTTTTCATTAATCTTTTTATTTCGTCTTCCAATGCAATTGTTGCGTCTTTTATTGAAATTTCTTTCTCAAGGATTTTCTTTCGATATTCACGCACTATATCAGTGAAGGTTTTACCCATGTAACACAAATTGCATATTGTATTTGCTTTAATTGTCCTTGGTAAAGTTATGGGTTCAGGATGACCGATATGACAGGCGTATGCTTTTTTATAACCAGGAAAATCGAGTGGTTCGTGTTCTATGAGCGATTCAATGTACACGATTTTTCCATCTTTAAACGTTGGAATATCTTTAAGCGTTTCAAAAAGAAGATGCTCTAATGCGGCATTCGCTTTTTTAGGCTGTTTTCCTAGCCTTTTTCTTATCTTTTTTCCTGTGACGTAATATCGAGGCTTTTTACCTTCTTTGGCAGGAAAAGATTCTCCCCAAGCTGTAATCAATTCTTCAATTTCATCCAATTTTGAGCTGGCAAGGACAGCCATCAAATTAGAAATTCCCGGACTTGCACCTACTCCTATTATTGCGGTTATTCCTGCGTTTTTAGCTTGCTCGCTCATTTCAAGGACATCTAAAGTGGGCTTCCAATCATCACAAATGTCAAGGAACGGTTTTTTGGCTTCTATTACCGCGTCTACAATAAGTTTTTCGAATTTATAGAATGGTCCTACGGTATTTATTACTATATCGTGCGAGGATATCAAATCCATCATTTTATCCTTATCGTTTATATCAATTTGGATTGCATCTAATTTATCTGAGCCAATCATTTCAATAAAAATCTTCGCTAAATTGTAATTAATATCAGCCACAGTTATTTTAGAAACGCTAGGAGACTCAAGTAATACCGCAACAGCCATTCTCCCCATATCTCCACATCCCCCTAACGCTAATACCTTCATGTTACAATTTTAACCTCATATTTTAATATTTAATAGTATTAGAAAGAACTAAAACTAAAATAATATTCATATCAAAAAGTTTTTTAAAATATAAGGTTTTCAGATTTCCAATGAGTGGAAAAACAATAGCAGAGAAGATATTGGCAGCTCATTCGCTTTCAGATATTGAAATATCTCCGGGGAACATGATTAATGCCAAGATCGATCTCATTCTTTCGCACTTTGGTACGGCACGAATAGTCTTGGATTATAGGAGGATTCGCCCCTCAAAGCTGAGAAAAGTTTTTGACCCAAGCAAAATTGTTGTGATTTTCGACCATTATGCACCTGCGCCAAATGAAAAAATGGCATCTGCTCACGATCTTATAAGAAAATTCGTAAAACGACAAAAAATTGAAAATTTTTATGATATAAGGGAGGGAATATGTCATCAAGTCTTACCCGAAAAGGGGCATATAAGACCAGGGATGCTTGTCGTTGGAGGAGATAGTCATACCACCACATATGGAGCATTTAACGCTGCTAGCTGTGGAATTGGAAATACTGATTTATTTCATGCATTTGTAAAGGGTGAATTATGGTTTAAAGTGCCAGAGACGATTCAATTTGTCATATCCGGGAAATTACCGTATAATACGATGAGTAAAGACATTATCATAAAAATTGCTGGTGATTATTCTGCTGAAGTTGCTAGATATAAAGCTATTGAATTTTCAGGAGAGACAATGGAAAACCTAAGCATTGCATCAAGAATGACCATGTCGAACTTTTCTCTCGAGCTTGGAGCTAAATTCGCGTTTGGAGTTCCCGACCAAAAGGTAGTGGATTGGATAAAGAAGAGAACAACTGAATTATTCGAATTAATCAAGCCTGATGCGGATGCTGAATATGAAGAGAAATTTAATATGAATATTGATGATTTAGAGCCTCAGGTTGCATGTCCGCATACTATTGATAATGTTAAACCAATTTCAGAAGTAGTAGGGACAAAAATACACCAAGCGTTTTTAGGTTCTTGTACAAATGGGAGGTTCGAAGATTTAGAAATCGCAGCAAGAATTCTCGATGGAAAGATAATACATGAAGATGTAAGAATGATAGTGACCCCCGCATCCCAGGAGATTTGGTTGGAAGCTGCAAAATCTGGCGTGGCAGAGACATTGATTAAAGCAGGCGCTATTATTTGCAATCCAAATTGTGGCGCTTGTTTTGGAGGACATCAAGGACTTTTAGCGTCAGGAGAGAGATGCATTTCAAGCTCAAACAGGAATTTTAGGGGACGAATGGGCAGTACTGCAGCTGAAATATATCTCGGATCTCCCGCTACAGTCGCTGCTTCTGCTATTAAAGGTGAATTAACAGATCCGAGGGATTATTAAGAGGTGTTAAGATGGCATTAACAGGGACAAAATCAATCAAGGAATATAAAGACGTCTTGAAAGGGAAAGTATGGGTATTTCCGGATAATGTGGATACGGATGTTATTAGTCCTACCCAATATCTAAGTGATAACAAAGGCGCTGTTGAGCATACCTGTGAATCCATAATCAAGAATTTCCCGAGAGAAGCTAAAGACGGAGATATCATCGTTGGAGGGAGAAATTTTGGATGTGGTTCCAGTCGGGAGACTGCGCCAGTAATACTTCAAGAAAAGGGCATTTCTGCAATTGTTGCAGAGTCATTTGCGCGTATTTTTTATCGTTCCTCAATTGCACGAGCTCTTCCCGTGCTCGAAATCGAGGGCATCTCAAAGGAATTTAAGACCGGAGACGAGATCGAAATAAATATCCCTGAAGCAGAAATCACGAATTTAACAACTGATAAAAAATATAAAGGAAAGAAATTAGATCCAATATTGCTAAATATTCTAAGAAATGGTGGTTTGGAAAAACAGCTTTTAGATGAATTAAAAGATAAAGGAAAAGCTAAATAAAAATTAGAATTAATTATATTTACATAATAAAAGAAGAATTTGAGTTGCATGAAAAAAACAATTGCGATTACCAAAGGAGATGGAGTAGGCCAAGAAGTCGTTCCAGAAGGTGTTAAGATTTTAAAGGTTATAAACGATTACACGGAATTGGAATTAGAATTTACAGAAGCTCCCGCAGGAGGTGCGATTTGGAAGGAAAGCGGAGATAGTCTCCCTAAAAAGTCGTTTGAAATCATTAAAAATTCTGATGCGATGCTATTTGGAGCGATAGGTATTCCAGGCTTGCCTCAAGGAGTTGCAGAATCTGCTATCATGAGAATAAGGCGTGGATTAGATCTATATGTGAATTTGAGACCAATCAAACTGTTTGACGCAGTTCGAGACCGATGTCCGTTAAAGGAGGAATTCATTGGAAAGGGTATCGACATTACTTTTGTGAGGGAAAATACGGAAGGTTTATACAAAAGCATCGGTTTTAAAAAAAAAAATGAAGCGCAAAGCGTCATGCATTACACGAGGCAGGGATGCGAACGAATTATTAAATTTGCATTTGAAATTGCTAAAAGAAAGGGTCATAAAAAAATAACATCAGTGGATAAAGCAAATGTTTTAAGAGCGAGCCAATTCTGGCGTGAAATATTCAACAATACAGCTAAGGATTATCCCGATTTAGAAACTGAAGACATTTATATAGATGCCTTTTGTCAATGGCTTATTAGAGCACCATTTTCTTACGAGACTGTTGTCACGGGAAATATGTTTGGCGATATCATTAGCGATGAGGGCGCATTTCTTATTGGTAGCATGGGAATGGCCTCAAGTGGAAACATTCATCCTGGAAAGGTTTCAATGTACGAACCAATTCACGGATCTGCACCCGATATTGCAGGGAAAGGTATTGCAAATCCTATAGGAACGGTGTTGAGCGTGAAATTAATGATGCAAGAATCATTCAATAAACCTGAAATCGCTGGAGAAGTTGAAAGTGCAGTAGAAGACTCTTTATTGGAAGGTCGCACGGTAGACATTCAAAATCCGAATCTCAAAACG
>JAEORV010000251.1 GCA_016840695.1 Promethearchaeota archaeon | reverse complement strand
AGCAGAAGTTGTTGGGTTAGCCACTTGTTACTGCAGGCATCGTAAGGATTTATTAGGCGATCCCTGTAAGGTTACCGATGACCGGAAAAATTGTTTTGCTCTTGGGAGATCTGCGAAATTTTTAATTGAGCAAGATTTCGCAGAGGAGATTTCAAAAGAAGAAGCTCTAAAGATCCTGAAATCTGCGGAGGATCAGGGATTAGTTCATAAAGCGTTCCATACTCGATTTGACTTGACTCGCGAGGAGGATGGAATCTGTTCTTGCTGTAAATGTTGCTGTGGTACGTTCGAAATACACCATCGAGGAGCTGCCCCGATGCTGAGCATGACATCGTATATTGCTAAGATTAGAACTGATGATTGTATCGGGTGCGGAACGTGCGTGGAAAATTGTAATGCTTTAGCAATTGAATTAGAGGATGATATTGCGGTTATAGACAAAGACGTGTGTATTGGCTGTGGGGTATGCGTTCATTTATGTCCAGAAAACGCCATCGACTTTGAAAGAACAGGTCCTAGAAAAGTCATGGTTCCTCCAGTAAGATTAAATCGCTAGTAGATTTTCTTTTCTTTTCTTTTCTTTTTTGAAGTTCTTATTTCAAGCATATATTCTCTTAATTTTTGATATATATCTTTTGCAATGTCCGGTTCTTGAGCAGCTAAATCATTTAATTGGAACTGATCTATTTTTCGATTGTATAATTCGTCAGTTTCGGGAAGTTCTGGAACGCTTCCAGGGACGCACGTCCATACTTCAGTGTTTTCCCACATCTTCAAGCCATACATCGATATGAGTTTTAAGGCTTCGGGATCTTTATTTTCGATCCAATGAATGTAGGACCACTCATCCGTCTGAATGCTCCAAGAGAAGTTGTAATACCCCGCAATGGCAAAATCTCTTAGTTTTTCAACTTCACCGCGTAGTAACGGCGTGAGGTTTTTACCTTGCATGTATTTCTTCTGCTTGATTTTATAGAAATCTATTATGGTAGGCGCAATGTCAACGGTTTCTACAAACGAAGAGACTCTTTTCTCAACTCCATCGGGGTGATGAATGATAAGGGGGATGTGGGCTAACTCTTCGTATGGCCACGGCCTACATTTTGTCATAATCCCGTGCCCATGTTGCTTGTTGCCTAAGGGTTCTCCGTGGTCGCTAAGGAAAATGATGAGCGAATCGTCGAACAATTCCAACTCCTTTAATTTGTTAAATAACTTCCCTATCCATTTATCGACCATCGTGATTTTTTCCGCGTACAACATTCGAATGTGGCGGGTTTCTTCCTCCGTGAGATAGCCATCAACGTAAGTTGATACTGGAGCTATAATATCCTTGCCCCCGTAATTTAAGTCGTAAGGGCAAGGCACATCGGGATCGTATACTGAAGGAGGGTCCCAAGGTTCGTGAGGATCAAAACTGTCCACCCATAAGAAGAAATCATCTTTCTCGCGGAACTTGTCTAAATAGTCTATCGAAGCCTTAATGACTTCCGCCACGCACTGATCCTTGTCGCTCTTCCAGTCTTGCGTTTGGCGAAGTCGATAGTTCAACGCGCTTCTGGCAAGAAGACTGTTAACATTTTCTTTCTTTCTACCTCGCTTCGATTCTTCATAGATTGGCTTGTGATACTTTTCTATATCAATTCTTAATGGGACATTAGCGTAAAATGGGTCAAACTCTCCACCACGAATGAACTCTACGAAATCAAAACCACGCTCGTATCCAAATCTCGGCATGTGCATTGGGAGGGTATCGGTGATCAAGGCGCTCCGAATTCCCTTCCAAAATAAGATCTCTGAAAGCACTTTATCGTCAGGTTGGAGGGGTTGCCATCCGCTAAAGGGAAGGGTATACCGTCCAGTGAAGCACGCCTTTCTAACGGGAATGGTTGGAAGCCCTTCGGCATACGCGTTCTCAAAAAGAGTAGATTCTTCGGCAAATTGATCTATGTTTGGTGTTTTGATCCATGTATTACCATAACACCCCAAGTAATCAAACCGAAAGCTATCAGCTAAAATTACTATTACATTCATTGTTCAACGATTAACTCGTCTGGTTTTTCTTCTTTTTGCAAATAATAGTAGAAGGGATCGGTTTTTTGGATTTTTTTCCTTCTCATCAGTCTTTTTGCCAATGGATGGCCTCCATCCCATCTTTCTAAATGTTTAATGTAGCCTTTAATTTTTTCCTTATCCAGAAGGTCTGTCTCAAATGGTTTATCCTCTGCATAATCCATTGGCCACGTCCAATTGTATTCATTTTCTATCCCGGCATATCCACTAGCAATAGCCACGCAACTATTGGCATAATTGCTCGTACCCAGCATTAACTTCTTTATCGTGCTCCATTTGGTATAGTCGATGTATAATTCTTTCGTGGCTTTTTTAGCAAAGTCGCTCAATTCATCTAAAATGCTAAGTGGTAGGGATTTTACGACGCCCATCTTGTTAGGATAACGGATATTTTTGGGGTGTATCAATTCTTTTGTCCAAATCCCAATAGACGTGATGTTTGAAGAAAACTCAACAGGATCGGCAAATAATGTGCCCCAATCGTTAAATTCGAGCTTGTTCATGTCTTTTAAGGTGTACCCGAAAATCACGTTTGGAACCGGAGATGTTTGACTTACCTTCTGTGGCATTAATCCGGTTAGATCAATTCCGAACATTTTGTTGCCCGTATAGAGGTATTGGAATTCCTTGAATATTAAAGGATCGGGATTATCTTCAAAGTAATACGGTCCGTGGTCAAAAATTCCTGCTCGGCACTCTGCTTGATAAAGGAAATTATAGATAGTAAGATGGGCAATCGTCTGTTTTAATTTCTTTATAATTTCTTTATCTTGACCTATAGGAATCATTTGATCTTTTAAATTGTTGACATATTCAGGAGAAAGAAACTGGACTTTTTTATTCGTAACTGTTAATGTACCATCATTGAGGTAATTTGGGCTTAATCTCCTCCAAAAATCGAGGACAAATTTTGTCTCCTTTTGTTTTTCTTCAGGTTCTATGATAATATTGGGGTCTCCAGATTTCTTTTTAAAATAGTTATCATTTATTACTTCGGCTCGACCTGATAAATACAGCATTGCGATAGAGTAAAAAGCTAACAGATTTAATGGTGAACATAATGTCTTAGACTTTCTAGCTAATTCTTCAGGTGAAATCTTGCGAACAATATCTTTTAGCATGTTATATTGATAGGATTGATCATATAAAATATAACAAGCAACACCAATATAATAATTCACTGGAAATAATTTACTTTCAAGGAATTCCCGTGCTTGAATATTTCCTGTAAATGTTTCAGAAAAAAATCCAATTAATTCATTGGTTTCCTCGTCGCTTATATCTCCTAACATTTATTTTCCCCTTCTTTTAAATTAAATGTAAATTTTAATGAATTTGACGCTCTAATCCTTCCCAATATTTTTCTCTTAACTCTCGTTTCAAGATTTTTCCTTGTGCGCTAACTGGAAAGTCGTCCACGAATTCTACTTCTTTTGGTTTTTTATAACTCGCAAGGCGTTCTCCACAATAAGCGATAATTTGTTCTTGCGTTAAAGCCGTTCCTTTTTTTGGAACAACTAAAGCCAATACAGCTTCTCCCCATTTTTCATCTGGAATGCCAATGACGGCGCACATTTTTACCCCCTCAATTTTATAGATAACATTTTCGATCTCTTTTGGATATATGTTCTCTCCCCCGCTCACGATCATGTCTTTTGCTCTAGATGTTAAAAATAGATAATTATTGCCTTCAATTTCCTTTAAATATCCAACATCGCCCGTAAATAACCACGTTTTGCCATCAATCTCTTGGATGGTGTCTTTGGTCAGATCTTCCTTATTCCAATACCCTTTCATGATCGATCTCCCCGAAGCAACAACTTGACCTATTTCTCCTAGCGGGAGAAACTTACCATCCATGCCAACAATAGCTACTTCAGTACCTAGTAAAGCTTGACCTCCGCTTTTTAAAATTTCGGGGTGTTTCTTTGCTAGCTTGTGATCGTGCGATGTTAATTGAGTGATAACAGGAGAATATTCAGTCTGCCCATAGGCTTGTCGAAAGTTTACATCTGGGAGCAGTTCTAATGCCTTTGACAAAACAGTTGGAGAAATAGGTGCTGCTCCATATGTTAGTTGTCTAAGACTGTTAATGTTGTATTTCTTGGCATCTTCAGATTCTAAATATTCCATTAAGGAGATAATGTTAGTTGGAACGCATACTACATGATTAATTTTATATTTATCAATCGATTGAACAACTTGATT
>JAEORV010000250.1 GCA_016840695.1 Promethearchaeota archaeon | reverse complement strand
TTTTGGATCATATCCAATATCAAATAAATGTCGAATATCCCGCAATTCTTCGGCATCGTGGATTTCTATTAAAGGTTCTAAGCCATTTTCCATTGCTAACTGATATTCCTTCTCAAGTTCGCAAATTTTATTAATAATTAAAATATTTGTGGCACCTAAAACAGCAGCAATCTTGTATTGAACTGGATCAACCACAAAATCCTTCATCAAACAAGGAATCTTGGTATTCAATACAGCTAACTTGAGATTTTCGTACGATCCTTTAAAAAAATTTGTCTCTGTTAAGATACTCAAGCCAATTACGCCAGAACTTTCCATTTCTTTAGCAACGCTTTTTAAATCAATATGAGTTCTAATATTACCTAATGTCGGAGAAGCAGGTTTAATTTCAGAAATTATTGAAATCTCTTGATTGTTTTTGATGGATTCAGATAATGTTTTTTTATTCTTTCTAATTGAATTTCCATTGACATTCTTCAAGTACTCGATGTCTTTTACTATAGAATTTTTTCGCTGTTCAACTATCTCCTTTATTTTATCTGAAATCATTGTATTGGATATTCTCGCTCATAATAGACTATTTAATTTGTTAATATCTCCACCAGAAACTTCAATAAGGCTCTTGAGTTTTTCTAAAGCATTCCCCGATTCCAAAGAATTTTTTGCAATTGACATGCAATCTTGTAAATCAGTGGCTTTATTGACGCTTTTAAGAGCTAAAGCAGCATTCATCAAGACAGTGTTGAATTTTGCGCCATTTCCTTTGTTTGTCAAAATTCTTGTTGCTATTTTCAAATTTTCTTCTAAATTCCCCGATAAAATATCTTCAACATCACATCTTGGAAGATTGAAATCCTCGTTTGTCATGGCATAACTCTCGATGTTTCCATTCTTGACTTCAGTTATATAATTAATACCTACTGGTGCTATTTCATCAATACCACAAGAGTTATGAACAGTAAACACGTGTTTTGCATCTAATCCTTTCAATACTTTTGCCATGACAGGAGCCATGTCTTTCTGAAACACGCCTAAAATATGGCATTTTGCGTTAGCAGGATTAGTTAATGGTCCAAGGATGTTAAAGACCGTTCTGATTTTTAATGCCCTTCTTGTTGGCATTGCATATTTCATTGCAGGATGAAAAAGTGGTGCAAACATGAATCCTATGCCTACTTTTTCAATACAATTTTTTACTTCCTCTGGGGGTAAATCAATTTTAACACCAAAGCCTTCCAATATATCAGCACTTCCACACTTGCTAGTTACTGCTCTGTTTCCATGCTTTGCAACAGGAACACCTGCACCTGCCACAACTAAAGCTGTTATCGTGCTGATATTAAATGTCTTTATTTTATCTCCTCCCGTTCCACAAGTATCTAATAAATCTCCGTTAACATTTGGTTCAATTCTGTTAGAAAATTCTCTCATGATTCGCGCAAAACCCGTGATTTCTTCGATCTCTTCACCTTTCATGCTTAAAGCAGTTAAAAACGCTCCTAGCTGCGAATCTTGTACTTGTCCTCTCATGATCTCTCGCATTATTTCTTCGGCTTCATTAGTAGTTAAATGAAATTGTTGACTAACTTTTCTTATACCCTCAACTATATTTTCTTCTGTCATTTTATTCCCTCCTTTTTATATTTTGATTTAAATTATAATTTTGAATGTTTTTAATTAGAATTTGGAATATGTCTTCATAATTTTCTGCTATAAATCTAGCTGTCACCCCTTTTTCAGGTCCTAACATGTAATATCTCGCATCATTAATTAAACTAATAATCTCACGGTATAGATCATCACGTATGTGAAGATTTCTTTCTAATTTCTCATGATCGTAATGTTTCTCATTAAAATATTTAGATGATAAGTTCTTTTGAATGATCTCTTCATTTGAACATAACTTCTTATTTAATTCTGTCATATTTTATCCAATTCTCAATTTTTTCTGCTAATCTTTTTTTTATTCTATTCTTTTTTTTAAAAATTTTATTATAAGATTTGAATTAGAATTTCTAAATAGAAATGAAAACCTTTTCGCCCTTAAAATTCAATATTCGCTTCTTAGAAGCAGATGTAATGAAGTAAGAATGTAAGAAATTCTAAAATAATAGCCATTGCGCACATTCTATGCGTGCCAACGCCATGCCCAAAACCAAGTTGTCTTGCAAACCAAATTATTATAAGTAGTATTCATGATATTTTTCCATTCACTTGATTTTGGTGCTATAGTTAAAGTAAGAGCTTTGTTTTATTTATAGTTTATGGGTAGTTCTATTAATCACTAAGGTTTTTTCATGGGAACATCGACCTTAGCTAATTCTACTTTAGTATATTTACTGCGAATTTTTGCTACTTTTTTTCGAATTATATTATTTGCTATCCACCATTCTTCTTCTTTTGTTAACTCCTGACCGTAATATTCATCCAATTCAAATGGTTTGCCAAATTCTATTTTCGCCTTGAATGGTAATGGAATTGGTAACATCATGGTTGGTTCAGGGGGGCCGTGTTCGGGTCTTTTTTCGTTTAATAAAGGACTTATTTTATGAAATCCTACTGTTGCCGTAGGAACGATTGGTACTTTGTACTTCAACGCAATTCTCACGACTCCAGGAAAAAATTTATTGATTAGATGACGCCTGTGAAACAATCCTGATTGACCTTCGGGAAACATGCATACTAAACCGGGATATTGACTTCCTTTCTCGTGCAAATAAGGATTAATGTATTGCCACCTTAATCCTCCCCGCAACCATAAAGGAATTCCACTCGCAGTCCAATATTTACCCCATGGTGAATTAATATAGTGCCACCTGTCCATGATCAATACTTCAATATCCCTTGTAGGGTGGCAGCAATGACTTATAGCAACAATATCTAAGTCGAATCCTCCACTATGATTCGGTGTAATAATAGCAGGGCCTTCTGGAATATTTTCAATTCCTAATACTGTTAATCTATTGTAGATTTTGAAATAATTACGAAATAGGGCTTTTCGACCCTTTGAATATAAAGTTTGCTTAAAATCAGTGTATATCATAAAATTAAGCGTTTTTATTTTTAATAATTAGGAAAATTAAGGAAGAAATAAATAAATAATTATTAAGTAATGTAGCCATTTACACACAAGTAAAGAAATCTTTCCATGTAATACAAGAAAACTTGATTGTAATGACCTGAAAAATATAGATCATTTGCGTGACCTGCTAATGGAAACCAAATTATACAGCACTCTCCATTTCCTGCATTAGTGTAATAATTTTTAATATCGATTGAAACTGGGGCACAAGAAAAATCGTGAGTACCTTGGAAAATCAATGTTGGCGGACTACTACTGTTTACGAGATATCTTTCGGGATTTTCCAATTCTTTGAGCCCGGGTAGTCCAGAATGTCCATTAGCAGGATAGAATGGAATCATTCCCTTTATAGTCAAATCATTACTGAAATATTGAGTATAGTTATTACTTGCGATACCTAAAGCCGTAGCACAAGTGAGATGTCCTCCAGCAGAGCCTCCACTTACGAATATATAATCCAAATCCCCATTTAATACATTCGCACTATATTCATTAGAAGTCTTTGCCATATATCTGGTGAAATTACCAATGTGTCTTATCATATCTGTAATATTAAAATCTCCTAGAACATTTACTGGTGTGGGTATTATTCTGTTCATTGGTTTTTGGTTGCTTAATCCATATTGGATGTCATAAACGACATATCCTTGAGCAGCGAAATATTTATTTACTTGCAATGAATTCATGGCGCCTTTATCACCAGCTGACCATCCTCCACCATGTATCTTGATGATTATTGAAAAATCTCCTCCTGGGGTTTTACCGGGAAGATCTGCGGCATCTACTTTCGGCCAAAATACATCAAAATATAACGTGATATTTTCATCTTTTTGGATGCTACTTTCAGATCCATTAAAATATAGAACATTTTCCTTATAATTACAGTCTTTTGGTTGAATACTTAAGAATAATCCGGGACTTGAAAATTGTACGGTCTTAAAATACTTCATTTCCATGTTTAGATTAATATTACTGCGCCAATTTGCTCCAAAAGCTTCTGAAAAACTGAGTTCTGCTGTAAGCATGGTAGGTGGCGTGAGTATGAGGGGGATTAGATGAACCGCTGATATAATAATCCCTAATAGTGCAATACCCTTATAGATTTTTTCCTTTTTTTTCCTATTTAACATCTTTAAAGATAGCAAGGTCGTAGCAAGTAAGATAAACGACAGAGCAAATGCAAGTTGTGGAACAAATATTCCCAAA
>JAEORV010000249.1 GCA_016840695.1 Promethearchaeota archaeon | reverse complement strand
TAGACGATTTTCATTTTAAAATGTTAAATAGTCCAGTTTTTCATCAATTAATTTGATGGAAAATATAATTATCGTCAACATAAATTTTTATATTTAAACCCTATATTTACAATATTTCACATAATCAAACAAGAATAAAAGTGTAATTAAAATGTCAAAACTAACTAGTACAAGAGAATTCATCCTCCAAGAAAAGATGATTTCCTTAAAGGATAAGGGTAAAATAATGAACATGAACAATGAAGTCATCGGGACGTTCGGGGGAAAAATAATTAAAATCGGTAATACATACAGGATACGAGAACCCGACGAAACACCTATATTAACGGTCCACGAAAAAATAATTTCCTTACGTTCAGCTTATACATTTTATAAAGGTGGGGAGCAAGACGAAGACAAATTCATTGGCAAGTTAAAACAAAAGCTAGTAGCAATTAAACCAACATATTTCTTCGAAGATCCTAACGAGAATAAGGTCTTTACGATGAAAGGGAACATCATGACATTAAAGTTCAAGATTTTAAAGGGCAAGAAAGTTGTCGCCGAAATTAAGAAAAAGCTCTTCAAGAGCATGATCAAGGGTACTTACGGAATACAAATGTCTCCTGATTTAGACGACGATTCCGCATTGTTGGTACTTGGTATAGTTTTAATGCTACACCACGAGAAGGAAGAAAACAAGGATAAATCAATGTTCTCCTAGAATAACATAGTTAATTTTATTTTCTTTTTTTTTATTTATCTTTCAATCAATTGCTATTCGCAAAAGATCTCGTGCTAAGAGCGTATTAGGATATATTTCTTTAGCTTCAGCAAGCAAGAGCTGGGCATCGTCTTGATATCTTGAAGAGATATGGGTTAGGAGCAATTGCTTGGCGTTCATTTTTATTGCACTATTTGCAGCATCTATAGAAGTTGAATGCTTTTTCTCATGAGCGACCTCAGCTAAGTTTTTTGCGTAAGTTGCTTCATGTATTAGCAAATCAGAGTCTTTCCCTAATTCAATTAACGATTGGCATGGCATCGTGTCGCCAGAATACGTGATTTTTCTTCCGGGTCTTTTTGGTCCTACTATTCCTTCTTTAACTGGATCAATTATCTTTCCGTCGTATTCTACCTGGTTTCCTTCGTGTAATGTTTTCCATATTCGTCCTTGGGGGATTCCTAACTCTTTGGCTTTTTCGGGGTTGAACTTTCCAAGACGGTGTTTTTCTAAGAATGCGTACGCGTAGGTAGGAACAGAATGGTCTACAAGAGCATACTTCATCATGTACCATTTCGTTTCAAAAACAATGTTATTTACAATTTTTTCTTTCTTTATAGGTTCTTCAGAATCCAATCCTTCAAAATGTATTAATTCTTGATTTTCATGGTCAATTTCTACGATTGTAAGAGGATATCCTGCGTGAAGTCCTAAAGTTATGCGATGAAAATACAAGTAGAAAAAAAGGTTTCTTGGCCCAAAAATCATTAAAGGCGTCGTTCTATCAATTAAACTAAACCTAAAAAGTAACCCAGGCAAGCCAATTATGTGATCTCCGTGAAAATGAGAAATGAAAATTTTAAGTGGTTTGTTGAACTTTAATCCCGCTTCAATAAATTGACGTTGGGTATCTTCTCCACAGTCAAACAATATTATTTCAGGATGCGTTTTTGATTTCAACGCTATAGCTGGTAAATTTCTTTCTTTTACAGGAATGGCACCACTTGATCCTAAAATTATGAGTTCCATCAAAATTCAATTTCATGTTTTTCTTAATTGTGAAATCTCTACTCTCTGTTGGATGTTCTGCTTTTTCAAGTCATCCACAACACTTTTGAGTTCTCTTAATCTTAACGCAACGTGAGACTGTATTTCTTGCTCTTGAGCATCGGTGATAATTTCTGCGTTAGTATCTAGTTTCTTTACTTGGTTTGATAACTTAATTATCCTTTGTTCCTTCACTGAGAGGATTCTTTGTTGCTCGTCAATTTTTTGCTGCATTAATGTGATTTTCTCTCTTTGCATCTTTAATTCTTCTTCGAGTTTTTCGTGAGAAACATGTTCAGCTGAAGCTTCTTTTTCCTCAAATTTTTTGAGTTTTTGTTGAAGCATTTTAATTTGAACTTTTGCCTTACTCAATTTATCCTGTAATTCATTTGTTAACGATGCCATCGGGCTTCCAGCGGGAGAAGCAGCGCTGGCGATATTTGCTTTAAACTCTAATTCTTTTTTAAGGTTTTCGATTTGTGCTTTGAGTTTCTTAATTTCAGCATCGTCCTTGTCAAGGTCAACTTTTTGTTCACCCGTTTCGTAATTTTTGAGTTTTTGTTTTAATAGCTCTACCTGCCGCTTGGTTTTATTTAACTTATCTTGGAGATCTTCAGTTAAACCTTTTGTTAGAACTTCTCCGCTTCCTCCTCCAATTCCATCTCCTGATAAAGAACCGGAATCTTCTAGCTTTTTTGTCAATTCTGAAATCTTTGAGTTCAAGGCTTCAATTTCGTCTTCCTTTTCTTTCAAAATTTCGCCTGCATCACCTGTTCCTGCTGCTACTTGCCTTTTTAACTTGTTAATAAGTGCGTTTTTCTTGTTTAATTCACCTTGCAAATCTTCAACAAGTGAATTGAGTGACTTCTTCCTCCCGGCCATTTCGTCGATCTTTATAACTGAGGATGCAGGTTTTTTAAAATTCTCAAGTTGTTTTTGAATTTGAAGTTTCTCTTTTCTGAGAAACCCAAGCCTATCTTTCAAGTCTCTATTCTCTTTCTCCATTGTATTGAGTTGAACGGCAATCTTTGTCTTCATTAATTTATCAATAACCTTGGTTTTACCAGCTAAAACCTCTTCAATATCGATTTCCTCGTATTTCATCATATTATCTTCTAAATGCTCGATTTTATCATGCAAATCGTGAATTTCAAGCTCTTTTTTCTCGAGCTCTATTTCCAGCTCATTAATTCTGCTTACAGGGTCGTCTGCCAAAAATTTCACCTTTATTTTTTAGAATTCCTTCTATATTGCATTTAAACATTTTGTTCTAATAAATTTTAGTAACTTTTTCTCTAATGGAGCCTAGAAAGAGGATCGTATTTCTTAATAGATGTCAAAGTCCTTTATCGAAAATTGATTTATTTTTCGCATGATGGGGATTAAGCTCAAGTAATTAAATATGGCAGATGTTACAAATAAGATTGAGACGACAGCAAACGGAATGTATAAAGGTGGTAAGTAGACTCGATCAAATAAGACTATCGAATTTAATATCATCCCGATAGACAGGCTTAATAAGATTGAGGGAATGATAATGTACAAACCTTCAAAATTGATCATTCTTCTAAGAGATTTCTTCTTAGCACCTATTGACCTCATGATGAGAATATCTTTTGCTTTCTCAATAATCCCTCCTTTTTGATAGTTATATAGCGATAATATTCCGATAACAGCTAAAACGATAATTAAAAATGCGGGATATTGAGATAATGAGTATACATGATTCAAATTAGCGTCAAAGATCCCATCTAACACTAAATGAGTAAAATTTCCAGGAATAGTCGCGATTGTTGAATTAACCGTGTCTTTAATATCGTCATAGGCTCCCGCTTGAATGTTTAATAACACTAAATTAATCTCTCCTTCGTTGAAATTTAGCATGCTTTGGAACACGTCTAATTCCACATATCCGGCATATCCACTATAAAAACTATCAATAGCAACGCCTGAAACAGAGAATTGTTTACTTAAAGATTCAAAAATCACGCCTTCTACCAATGCGGAATCAAAAAAATTAAACGCTAAACCATCTCCAACGACCATATATTCGTTTGAAGTCTCATTAGTAAAGAAATTTCCACTCATCTCAAAATCTTGAATAAGATTACTTGAATTTACACCTATAATGGGATATATTCCTGTCCTATTTTGTCCAACAACTACATAATCGTAGGTAAATGGTCCAATTAGAACCTCAGCAACCTTTGCTTCTTCAGAGATGTTGCAAAATTTTATCAATCTCTCGTCAATTTGTTTGATTTCAGAGAGAGCTTCGAGTGGTGCCACCTGACTGAAATTAAACAAGTAGTTTGAACTTGTAAAATTAATATCGTCCGGAGTGATAGAAATTTCTGGATTTGAAAACATTTGATACATTTGAGAATAGTAATTAAGCACGTCTTGGTGTCCAATAGCAATAATGTGGTCTCCTTGCGATTTATGAATCCATTGACGAGTGGAGGTGCCTAAAACAACAGTTCCTAATCCCAAAGTAAAAATTATTAGAAAAATGATGGAAAAAAGTGCCAGATACCTTTGAAATTCACCCTTTCGTCGTAA
>JAEORV010000248.1 GCA_016840695.1 Promethearchaeota archaeon | reverse complement strand
AGATTCTTTAGAAATAATCTCTATCTAATGATAACATTGGAATATTAAGCTTTTCAAGCTCATGCTCGTACATCATTAATTCACAACCATTTAAATCGCAAAATTCTATTCGAGTTCCTATTATACCATCGATCTTACCTGATTTGAGTTGATCATGTAAGAATTTAAATCGACGATCGTGATCATCCATCATTCTCGGACAAGAAATTTTATTATAATATCTATTAGTTATTACCTCTAAAGAATCTCCTGTTTCTTCTGTCAAATCCCAGAAATTTCTTAAACCAAAACAAAGAAGATCTGAAACAACAATCCCTCCCACGTCTTCAATTATCTTTATGAATTCAGGGTCATCAATAAGACTTCCTGTCAAGAGAATTCTAGCTCGATAATCTGAAATCCCTTCTCTCTCTTTTAATTGATCGATAAGCGCAGTCAACTCCTTATTAAAGATTTCTTTAGGAACAGAAGAATTAGCAATGTTAATCCTGACGAATTCTTCACCGTTAAGTTTTGGTTTTTCTAAACCTCGAAGTTCTTGTATTTGTCTCAATAATTTTCTTCCTTCATTGAAGACTTTAATAGAGTTTTTAAGGTTTTCATCAGTAATTTTCATATTAAATGTATTTTCTAAATCAGTTTTAAAATAATTGAACTCATCAGTTAACCAGTTCAATCCTCTATCTGTAATAATATGGGGAATAGATAAGAAATAAAGAGGAAAATCCCTAGGAAATCCTTTAACTTGCCCAACTAGTTTATGTTTCCAAATATCAAACATTCTACGAGCATGATCACAACTATTCATACAAATTAAACCATCTAAGAAGTCATACTTGCCTTCCATAGCAAGATCTAGTGTAGCTCGTACATATGAGCAATTAAATCTTGATAAAATTGTATCCGCTCGAGAAGTTCCTTCAGCTGTTGTACCTCTTAATCTAAATCCCATAATCCCTCCTGCATGGAGAATTTCCTCAGGAACATAAGTACAATAATATCCAAGAATCTTTTTATTTTCTTTCTTCCATTCCTCTATATATGGATTCGAAAGCGTTTCTGTTACCTTAATAAAATCTTCATATCCCATTTGCTTTTAACTCTTTTTTATTTCTTTTTTTTTATACATTGGATGATCTCCAATGAATAGTAATCTCCATAATGTAAGTCCGCCGCCCAGAGATCCTTTAATTTTGATTTTCCTGGTGAAAAAAAACCTCGAAGCTGCTTTTATCAAACCAAAAATGTTATTTTTTGTTCGAATAAAATAATTAAAACTCGTGAGGAGCTCCTCTCTAGGCACCTTTAAAATGACAGTAGTTACAGCTTTATCAGATTTACCCGCTCGAGGGGTCAATCTTGTTTTTGATAAAGTAAATGTAATCGTAGTATTAAGAGCTTCAAATTCTAATTCCACTTCCTGACCTTCTCGCTTCTTAACTACTTTTTCCAGACTATTAAGCCCAATTTCTCCGTATATATCTACTAACATTTGAAATAGACGACCTACAACTCCCGCCATTGTCTGGTTTCGTAATATTTCTGCTCTCTGACTCCGCTCTAATTCTGTAATATTGATTCAACTCTAGATTTATATAATAGTATATTCTAGATTGAATAGTATATAAATCTAGACTTATTTAAACATCCAAGTATGAAATGTAAATCCTAATGATTTCAGAATTTTATTTTTATATTATAGCAATAATTTTTATATTACTTCAAAGGTTTATCATCTTAAGTCAACATAGTCTTTTTTATTCATGATCTATGAGATCTCGCACACCATTCCACATTTATTGGCCCGCATACTTCGATATCAAGAGAAGTAGAAGCGATGGAAGGCGTTTGCCGAAAAAGTTTGCGATAGATAAAGTATCTCCTGATGTTATTGCGAAAGCCGCTAAGAGATTAGGGTATAATGCAGAATTGGAAAGCAATTATCGTTATCCAAGGTCGTGGTACGACGAGCCCGGGAGAGTGCTAATTGATACCAAGGGAAAAAAGAAGTCTAAAGTTCTTGTAGAAGTTGCTAAAGAAATACAAAAAATGAAAACGAAAAAATAGAGAATAGACAAATCATGCACGAATTTGCTTTTGCTTATGATATTTTTAAAGTCGCAGAGGCCACCGCAATAAAACACGGGGCAAAGAGAATAACAGAAGTCTTGCTCGAAATCGGAGAATTAACATTAATCGTTCCGGATTTACTTCGTCGTTCGTTTGAGATGGCTACAGCGGGATCAATCGCAGAAGGAGCCTACTTAAACATCCAAGTTCTTCCAGGAAAGATCAAGTGCAGGGAATGCAATAAGATTTCCTCGGTTACATTAAGCGAAGAGTCACAATTGACTGGAAATCAGCTTTTTAGATGTCAGCATTGCGAAAGTCCTAATACAGAAATAATAGATGGAAAGAAAGCGAATGTCAAAAATATCAAAATAGAATGAGCTTATATTAAAACTCCATTAATTATGCCATGTTGACCTGGCCGACTCGTGATCCTAACCTTACCTAATTCTGTCTCTACGATTGCTCCTTTTGTTAAGATGTGTCTCCGATTCAAATCTTGTGAGGCAGTATTACTCTCGAAGTGGATGATTTCCTGTTTCGAGGTTTTATTCGTATTAGGGTCAGTGACATTGATATGAGTAGCAGCAAAGAGCTTTAACTTGGTATTTCCTCCCATCGTTCGCTGTTTTTTCTTTTTCTCCTCTCCAATTTCAGTTTGAATAGGTGGTCTCTCTAAATCTCTTTTTCTTTTCTTATTGAAGTGTTTATATTTTTTACCAGTGTATTTTCTTCTTGACCTTTCCTGACTGCGAGCCATTATTAGTTCTTGCCATTTTACATATATTAATATAATTTTCAGAATGATTGGTATCTTAAGAATTTTTTCTTCGATTTATTTATTTTAAGAGAAAAATAAATATAGTTCCAATATTTATTTAATATATCATACCAATAATTGAATGAATAATGATGGAAAATAAAGATTTTTCTAATTTGGATAAAGATGCTCTCGACTATGTAATTAAATCAGCAACGACGACCGTTGGAGTGATGGTAGAGGGCGGTGTAGTAATCGGTACGGAATCTCAAGCTACTGCGGGTTATACTGTTGCCACAAAAACAGCCCAGAAGCTATTTAAAATCAATGATTATGCTGCTGCTACGATATCAGGTGGTGTAGCTGATTGTCAATATGTAGTTAATCAATTAAGAGCATTATCAAGGCTTAAAGAGGTCGAAGAAAACGAAGTCCCTGAACCCAAATATATTGCAAATATAACGAGGAACATTCTATTTTCCGGAAGATCGTATTATCTTGCCATGATGATCGTCGGGGGGTATTCAGTTGAAGAAAAATCTGGGAAACTCTATGGAATCGATCTATTAGGTACTTTTTACGAAGAGGAAAAATTCATGTCTTTTGGTTCTGGATCTCCATTTTCATTAGGCGTTTTAGAAGCTGATTGGAAGCCGAAAATGACAAAGGAAGAAGGAATCGAATTGATAAAGACTGCGATCTCCAGTTCTCGAGAGAGAGATGCGGCCAGTGGTTATAAAATTCAGATTTGCACTATTGATAAGGATGGATTTAAACAAATCCAATAAACTACTTTTTAAATAATTTTTTCATCCAATCGGGGAGAATGAATCCTCCGTAAAAGAGAAATGCGCTAATAATTAATAATATTCTGAAAATTACTAATGTAACTGCTGTTGTTGGAATCGCGGCGTCCATTAAAGCTCCAATGGAGAAAGCCGGAAATGCTACTAAAAGCAATTTTCCCTTTATTTTCATGTCTGGATCGTCTAATTTAATCGTTTTCATGGCAAAAGTGACTCCCGTGATCAATAAAATAAATATGAATCCAAGCAAGCATACGACCATTATCGGATTTTCGCTTTGAGTGTCAACAGCGGAAATCTTCGTTGCCACTTGGGTGGCGTCGGTAAAAACAAGGAATAGAAAGATTGAATAGAAGAATATTATATACGCAATAATACAAAGAAAGACTACTTTTTGTTTCTCTTTATACAAGAAATTAGTAAATGCCATCATCCACGACAATAACCCTATCGGTAAAGGAACAAAATTTATAAGCAAGATTGCTGCAAGAGTAAGACCTTCTCCTCCATTAAACAAAGCAACTATGAACGAAGTGCTCACGCCCCACCACGCCGAGCAAACAAAGAGCCACGTGATACCCACGTAAAGGAGATTTACGTTTTTATTCTTAAAATACTTTGCAATAATGCTAAAGCCTACGATCATCGAAATAACGATAAATATCATTCCAAAAATTCCATTTGCTATATC
>JAEORV010000247.1 GCA_016840695.1 Promethearchaeota archaeon | reverse complement strand
ATTTTAGCTGTTTTACTGGTAGTATTTGGAGGAAGTGTTTGGGCTTGTGCATGTTTACTCATTGCTGGATTGATTGGGTTAATTGATGCAACATGAAATGTGCATAAACACATCGTTATAACATTTTTTTTCTTTACTCTTTTTTTTTAATTAGAAAATAAATATATGAGATGATTTCTTTTTATTCTAAATATATTCTCTCAATGAAGAATTAGTGTGTATCAAAATGGCTAAAAAATACGAACATAATGATTTAATGAAGATATTAACTATTCTTGGTGGTTTGGTTGGCCTTGCATCCGCAATACTAGTTATAGCAAATTACGATCTTCCTGCAACATATTCTGCATTTGATCGAGTTGTTTCTGGGATAGTAGGAATTGTTATCGCTGTTTTAACGCTATTATGCGCAATGAGACCGGACGATCCGATTCCATGGCATTGGCTTGTTCTTTTCGTCCTTGCAATACTTCTCATAGTGTTTAGCGGGTTATGGGGGGGCGTCTTAGTAATAATTGCTGCCTTAATCGGTTTAATTGACGATTTATAATCATATCGTTCAATCCCTAAATTCTTTTTTTTTCCCTTACTTCAAGTAATAAGAAATGATTTCTTCGGCAAGATTGATATCCGTGACTTTTTGTAAAGCAGTAAAACCAGGAATGGAATTTACCTCCAATACCTGCAAGCCTTCATTGCTTTCGATTATATCAACTCCTGCAATTTCGGTTTTAACGGCTTTTGCTGCCTTAATTGCCAGAGTATTTAATTCATTGGATAGTTCTAAGGGTTCTGAACGTGCTCCGGCGTGAATGTTTGTCTTCCAATTGTCGCTTACTCGGTACATTCCAGCGATTGCTTGATTACCTAAAACGAGGATTCGAATGTCCCGATTATCGTGCTCGACGAACTCTTGCAAGTAAAAAACTTCATTTAACTTGCTCAAGGTATTGATAACATTTTCAGCAAATCCCTTGTCGTTTAATCTCGTTATGCCGACACCCTGCGAACCAAATAGGGGTTTTATGACAACGTCATTTCCTAATTCTTCAAGAGAGTCTAAAGCATCGCTAGCGTTCTCACAAATGATTGTTTTAGGTGTTGGAATTCCGTGCTTTTCTAAATATATAGAAGTTAAAAACTTATCGCTTGCTATTTCTAGAGCTTCCCGAGAATTTATTAATGTTATTCCATATTCTTCGATAGCGCTTAACAGATCTAACCTGAAAAATATTTTCTGGGTTGCATCTGCTCCAAAACCTCTAACAAGCGCTCTTTTAGGCTCAAGATTTTCAAATCGTTTTTCAAACTTATCAATGCTTATCTTGACTTTCACTGTCGCAGGGATATAATAATCTACTTCATATCCCCTTTTTTTCATCTCATCAGATAAAATTTGGACTTCCGGATCTGACGGTTTTGGAGTTATAATCATCGATTGCATGGTTTTTCCTATTTAGAAAATCACTTTATTATTTTAGCACTTAATGTTTAAATAAGTTTAAATTTAAAGTTAATCATATATGAACTCAATGAGTCGCAAGGAAAACGGTACTGAAATCCAAAAATTAACTCAACTTGCCAGTAAAATTCAAAATCTCTATTATAAAAAGTTAGAACAACTTGACGAGTTAAGGGAAGAGATCTCGGAACTAAAAGAGGTATTGAACGATCTCAATTCGACAATTTCGGACAAATCTTTTCATAGCGCTGACGAAATATATTCGAAATCCCTAAAAACTAATAAAAAGAAATCTTACGAAGAATATTTCGCAGAAGATATACCTAAAGAACATGTTAAAGGCACGACAATCAAGAGAAAGATCTTTTCAAAAGAAAATGACGACCAAGAAGTATTATTATGCGTTTTAAATTTTATCGACATGGAAAATATCGAGATTAAATTCATAAATCCTGAATTAAAATCAATAACGGAAACTTCAGAAGGTTTTATAAAAATATTTTTAAAAGAAGCACTGGTAAAACTTAAAGAAAATCATCCAAACTTGAGTGTGGGTTACGAACATTTAAAAGACTCGGATGTTATCAAATTAATTAGGATTTCTAATGTGAACTCAATCAATGCCTACGATTTAATCACGGATAAAATGCGAGAGCTCTTAACAACAAAGAAAAAGTAAATGAAAAAATCATCAATTATAAATCACAATTTAGGTCGTGATTTTCAATATATATTTTTAAATGAGCGTTTTTATGTTTAACTAAATACGAAAAATTAATAATTTAGAATGGTTTTATAATTTTTATATAAACAAAAGGAGAGTAGTAAATTTGGCGAAAAAGAAGAAAGCACAGGAATGGTTACAAATGCCTAAGCTTCACTCTAAGTTTAACGATAAAGATTTAGAGGATATTCTGGTAAGTAAATCCATTGAATTATTAACCGTGGAAGGAGAAACACCAAATTTTATATTTTTGTCTGGTGGATTTTTCGATGTTAAAGGATTCGCGTATTCCGCCTTGAGAGCGTGGAGAGGTGCAGCTAAACCCTCAGAAAGTGGAAGACGCCCACTTCTAGAAGCTACTTTTGCATCGATTTCCGTGTACATCAGTTCCTTACTATCATTACAATCAGATTTCTATTTTGCGTATGATGAAATAAAAGAAATTCTAAAATCCCAGAAAAGGGAAGATTTGTGGGCTATTTTAGAAGAAAAATTACCATTCATATCAATACCACCAATGGAAATGTATGGAAATAGAGTCTCTCCAATATCTCCGTATTTTGTAATCCGACAAGATGACGAACTTACCTTGGGAGAGATTTATCCGAGCGTGTATTTAACACAGGTGATATCGTCGATTAAATCGAGATTTTTTGTGTTTTTCCAACATCAAGGATACTCTGCCTTTGGATTCTTTAATTCGTTGCCAGGACATGAAAAATTTGGATTTGATGAGACTCCTAAAAAGTTTCTCGACGAACCTACGCCAGAGAACCTCATAAAATACGCTAAAAACGCAAATAACCTCAAGGAGATTTTAATCGCACTTATAAACTGTCATAACAACGCATATCTTGAACAGGCGCTCGTGGAAGATTATGAAGTATTGCTAAACAAACTTTTGGAGGCTGATTCTTTCTAATGGTCAACGTGGGATTGTTAGGAGATATTAGTGTCGGAAAAACCTCGATTTTACGTTTATTCGTCAGGTACTTGAATAAAGGGGACGTAGAAAATGTGGAAGGTGGTAAAAAATGCACGGTAGTTAAGACCGATTTCAGCGGAGAAGCTACGGTACCTGGCGGGGATAAAGAGGACGCGCGGAATGAGAAGGAAACTAAGACCATTCATCCAAACCGCCTCGTGTTTCGGGAAGACGATACTAAAAAAGCTCATACGATATTTGCTCCCGGAGGGGATCGCCAGAGAGCCGTAGTTAAGATGGGAATTATCACGATTTCCCGTATTGCAACTCAAATTATTGCAGTCTTTTCACTAGATAGGGATTTAGACCAACAATTCGAGTTCTTTAACGATGTGAGATTCTTTCCAGATTCGATATATGTGTGTTTAAACAAGTTTGACTTGCTTGAGGGAGATAAAGCTGTCAAATTAGAAAAGGTAAAGAAAAACATTACTGAATTTTTCTCAAAGAGAAAAATCAACATTACAGAAATTTTCACTACTTGTGGAGAAACAGTTGAAGGCTTTGCTGACATCGAAGAATACAATAACCACGTTGCAGAAATGATATTAAACATCACAACTGCTCATTAAAACTTATTTATTTCTATTTTTTCTTCTGTTCCGTTTTTTTGCATATTCCAAGTATAGTTCGTAGGCTTTCTGAAATTGTAAAATCACTGTTCTTTCAATTTTAAAGCTAGTTTAGTAAAGAGCGCGTTCAAGTCTAATTCATAACCGATAAGAGGTGTTAAGCGAACTTGATCGAATTTTTTATCCAGGATGACATACCCTTTTTTCTCTAGAACTTTAAGATCTTCTCGCACTCCTTTCTTTTTTCTTAGTTCCACTATCTCGTGAACCTTGCAAGCTCCAGAATTTTTAAAGCAACATGATAAAGTACAGAACAAAGTGGCGGCAATTTTTGGTTGATTTTCAAAAGGATTGGCCGAAACAAGATCTGAAACATCCTGATCGAATGTAATGAACCAATGTTCGTCCAATGGATTATACCTCACTTGAAGACCTAAATTCTCGATGTACTTGGACAAATTTGCTACCAAGTATCGAAAGTAGATCGATTTATTTTTCGTTTTCAAGTTAAGTGCGTCAAGAATTTCTTCTTCAGAAGCGCCTATTTTATCTAATGTAATTTTTCTACTTAATAAATGCATTAATACTGAT
>JAEORV010000246.1 GCA_016840695.1 Promethearchaeota archaeon | reverse complement strand
TCGGTATTATCTTAACAGTTGTTAACGTCGTATTACATGTTCTTAACGTTATAGTGATTGTTTATATTATCATTATTGGAGTGCTATGGGTTTTAATGGGCTTGCTTGCTTACAATAATATAATTAAAAGTGAATTAATTTTTGTTTCTATCGTAAGCTTAGTCTTCACCTTAGGTATTTTTTATGGAGCATTATTGAATACCTTAATAATCCCGGTATCAATCTATCTTGCATTTATAACAGCTACGTTCTTACAATCAGCACGCGAAATGATAAAAAGTTACGATAAAAAAGATAGAGGAGGGGGTTTTATAACAATAAATGATGGAAAAGAGCGGGAAAAAATTCTCAAGGTTTCCTTACTGTTTCAAGCTTTGTCAAGTATATTTTTGGTGATGATTCTCTTTTCAAATATTGCTTATCCCGTCTTATATTTCTTTGTGATGTTAATTAGCTTAATTTTCATCAGTTTTGCTATAATTCTCACTTTAAAAAGCATGAGGGAAAAGAGAGATTACCTGAGAACGAGCTGGTTGTTGAAATATGGAATCCTATTTGAACTAATTGCCTTTCTCGTGGTTGGGAGTTGAAGAATGCATGAAATTAAAATTAAAAAATTACTAGATAAATAAAACTCAAGATAAAGTGGTATTAATATGAAAAGAAAAAGAGCTATAACAATTGTTGAATCGTTCCTCTTGGCGTTACTTTTCCTAACGAATCCAATATTAGATGTTTTTTCATTCGAAGCTCCCGTTCCTCAATGGACATATTGGATGAAAACAGATTTCACCCATCCCGTTGACCTGTTTGCATCATGGAACAGAACGGAAGGATTTAAAACGAGAAAGACTATTTTTCTAGCTGATGCAAACGATAGTGTTGGTTGGCGTGAACAGGCAGCTCGATTATATCTAGGATATAATGTTACAGACGATCAAGAGATAATAAACAACCTTAATAGGATTTACATATACAAGGATTGCCTTGATTTTGATTTAGCCTCCCTCGTCCGTTTCATTTATTTAGATATAAATCAATCTAAGATGGGAAATCCACTTTTAAATGCGTCTCTAAAACACCAAATTTCTGACGCATTTGGTAAGTGCACGTACTGGTACAACGTACCTAAGGCGACTAATTGCATATACTCAACAGAAAACCACCAAATCCTCTATCATTCCGCTGAACTACTTGTTGGGCAGCTATATCCGAATTCTACCTTCATGCATTCTGATAAGAAAGGATATTATCATTATACTCACGCCAAAGAACGGATAATGCAATGGCTTGATTGGCGAGCACGATTGGGATTTTCAGAATGGCATTCAAATGTGTATTACAATGAAGATATTGCAGCATTAGTCAATTTAGTAGACTTTGCAAATGATACAGAGATAGTTACGAAATGTGCTATGGTTTTAGATCTTATTGCGTTCGACTTTGCAATAAATTATTTCAATAGTACTCAAGCTACTTATGCCGTTCCACAAGGACGTGAGTACGACGGTCATAAAGAAGGTAAAAGTGCGACAGATCGCGCCTCTAGAGATAGCATTGCGGAAGCGGCGTGGTTGATGCTAGGAATTGGGACGCATGTTGCAAATAGCACTGGTAGTATGGCTGCTATTGCTTTAGCTACCAGCGATCATTATGCTCCCCCCCCTATACTTGAAGATATTGCAAAAAATGCGAGTAGGTCCATTGAACATTGGGAACGTAATGGTATCGATATGGATGAAGGATCCGATTATGGTATATCTTATACTGAAGAAGATATAGCATACTGGTGGGGTATGTCTGCCCTTTTTGCCGCTCCAACAATTATAGAAACACTTAGAATATTTAATTATTATAAGGTCAGAGGTGAACTAAAAGGCGGTCTTGACTTACTTAATACTGCCCTCAGTATATTAGGTTTCTTACGTGGAATGTCTTTGGATCAATATGCTAATGCATTGAAAATTATTACTCAAGGAGTATGTCTAGAAACGGCTAATATTTACACTTATCGAACGCAAGATTATCAGCTTTCTGTTGCTCAAGATCATCGAAAGGGTAGGAATAGCATGCAATCGCATGTATGGCAGGCAACTCTAGATGTAAATGCAACGGTGTATACATGCTCGCCGGGTGAAATCACCCAAGAATTCGAACAACGATGGGTTGGGGGCTGGCTACCTCGAGCAACAGCATATAAAAACGTGAATATCATTCAATATGACCGTACAACGTTACCTCTTGAGGCAGAGTTCCTCCTGCTCATCTTGAGGCTTATTTTTGGCCCTGATGCTCATTATATCCACGCTCATTTCCCTCAATGGGCATTCGACGAATGGGTACAATATGGTGGCTGGACTTTTGGTAGAAAAGGGGACGGATATGTTGCCTTATATTCTTATAAACCAACGTGGTGGCACGCTAATCACGATCTTAGAGTCCAAGGAAGTAAGAATGCGTGGATCTGTGAATTAGGAAGCGCAGATGAGTATAATGATTTTGATAATTTTACGACTTTAATACAACAAGCACCCATGCGGATTTCTCCTCAGGCCTTAGGTTACAATATAGAATATCTGTCTCCCTCCCAGGGGCTCATGAGCGTGTCTTGGGACGGACCCTTACAAGTTAGCGGTTCGAATGTTGATTTAGGTTCTTACAAGCGGTTCGACAATCCTTATTGTACACAAAACTTCAATACGACAACGACAATCATCACATTACCTGGTACCTCCCAGAGACTAGAATTATATTTTCACAATGCGACAAGACGATACTTGAGTTAAGTTTTATAACAATACCTCTTTATTGTTTAGTATAATGAAATCAAGGAACGATCGAGTTGTATCAATAGCACGCAACGAAAATATTGCTTTTGCGGTTAATTCATGTCTTGATCGACTTGACATTCCCGATTTGACGGGAAAAAGCGTGTTATTAAAACCAAATGTAGGGAGAGTGGTAGACCCTAAACAGGCTGTCAACACAAATCCCGATGTTGTAACCGCCGTCTTTCATTATTTGAGGGAAAGATTTAAAGCAAATTACTTTATTGGTGACTCTCCAATCATAAACACTAACATTAGAGAAGCGTTTGAACAATCAGGGTATTCAGAGTTAATTAACGACCCTAATATCCAGTTTGTTGATTTGGATAGTCGACCTCCAGTCGAAAGAGCCATTAAAAATGGAAAGATCTTGAAGAAAATCAAGTTAACAGGTTATTTGGATGAGTTTGATTACATTATATCGATCCCAGTTTTAAAAATGCACATGCACACCGGGGCATCTCTTAGTTTTAAAAACATGAAAGGCCTAATATATAAAAGAGAAAAGATAACTTTGCATCACCTCCAAGCGCCAGATATAATTGAACAAATAAAAAACCCAAAAAAAGAAGTAAAAGAATTAGATGTTGCAATCTCAGACCTTGCTCAAGTCATGCGTCCTGATTTAGCAATTATAGATGCGTCTTATGCTCTTGAAGGAATGGGCCCTTCTTCTGGAAATGCAGTGAAATTAAATACCATCATCTCATCGACAAGTTTTCTCGCAGCAGACATCCTTGCACTCGCAATAACTCAACCAGAATGGACGTTGGACGACGTACCACACTTGAAAATAATTTCAGACACGCTTATTAACGCTCCTAAAAGCCTCGACGATGTTCAGACAAATCCAGAAAATATTCAAGATTTCATTAAGCCGTTAGAACCTCCTCCTTCATCAATATCTATTAAGTATGAAAATGTAAACTTGATTGATGTTGATTCATGCTCAGCTTGTTTATCTACCATTTTCAATTTACTAAAAAACAACAAGGAGTTTATCGACAAGAACTATACTAAAGAAAATCCACTCAATTTGGCAATAGGTAAGGGAATAAAACACTCAGATTTATACGAAAAGACCTTTCTTATTGGAAATTGTACTTCAAATAATAAGGAAAAAGGAGTTTTTATAAAAGGATGTACGCCCGTGGAATCAACTATTATGAGAATTATTAAAGAAGAAATGTAAATTATCTGCTAAGTTGAAAAATTAAAAAAAGAATAAAAATAAAAGATTACTAAATATTCGTGCCACAAAATGGACAAAAATTCATATCCAGCCGAGTTAATTTCACTCCGCAATTACTACAGTATTTTGATCCTTCACCATTGCTACTCCCGGTTTGAAGTACTTGTACTTGTTGAGTATCTTGATTGTGATGATAAGGATTCGATACTGGAGTTACCAAGCTAATTTCTTGATTTGTTTTCTGTGGGAGGCATATGCTACGACAATGAATGCACCGGTTCTCTTCTTGGGTGTAATAATAAATTAGGTAAATAAAAAACCCAATTCCAGCGGTA